>JAFTMJ010000021.1 GCA_017452475.1 Clostridia bacterium
AGTCATATTTTTTCGCAAGTTTTTTGCTAATTCAATATTGTTTTTATTGTATTCTCTCAAAACGCTCCTTCCGTCACCCTTTGGGTGCCACCTCCCCCAGCCGGTGGAGGCTTTTATGGTGCATTTTTGAAATTACTTCTTAAACTTTGAAAAGAAGCTTGTCTTTTTGGAGAAGTTCTTTTCGCCGCAGGAGTCGGCAAACTGGCGAAGGAGCTTTTTCTGCTCGGAGCTTAGGCTCTTTGGTGTTTCCACAACGACCTTAACATATAGGCTGCCCTTGGAACGGGAGTTTACGGCGGTTATTCCCTTTTGCTTTATGGTGAACACCGTGCCTGTTTGTGTGCCCTCGGGGATTTCGTAATCCATTGTGCCCTCAAGGGTGGGTATTTTGATTTTTGCACCAAGCGCCGCCTCCGCAAAGGTGATTGGCACCTCGCAATAGATGTCATTTCCGTCGCGCTCAAAGATTGGATGAGGGCGCACAGTCACCTGAACGATCAAGTCGCCGTTGGGACCGCCGTTTCTGCCTGCGCTGCCTTGACCGCGGTGGGCAATCCTTTGTCCGTCATCAATGCCCGCAGGGATATTGACCTCAAATTTCTTGTTTACCTTAACATAGCCCTTGCCGCGGCAGTTGTCGCAGGGGGACTTTATAATCTTGCCCGTACCGTTACAGTCGGGGCAAGCGCGGGTGGATTGCATCATACCAAAGGGGGTCCTTTGCTGAACGGTTACAGTACCGCGTCCACCGCATTTTGTACATTTTTCGGGGCTGGTGCCCTTTTTGGCGCCTGAGCCTGAGCAATCCCCACACTTTTCAACCCTTGCAAAGGTGATTTCCTTCTTACAGCCGAAAACCGCCTCCTCAAAGGAGAGGACAACCCTTACCCCTATATCCTCACCCTCAATCGGGGCGCTTGCCCTTGAGCCTGAGCGTGAGCCACCAAAGCCTCCGCCAAAGAATGACGAGAAAATATCCCCCATATCAAAGTCGCTGAAGCCGCCAAAGCCTCCGCCGCCGAAGCCCCCTGCTTGGTCGAAGGCGGCGTGACCGTATTGGTCATACTTCGCCTTCTTATCCGCATCGGAAAGCACCGCATAAGCCTCGTTTACCTCTTTAAACTTCTGCTCTGCCTCCTTGTTGTCGGGGTTCATATCCGGGTGATATTTCTTTGCCATTTGGCGATATGCTTTTTTTATTTCATCGGCGCTTGCTCCCTTTGAAAGCCCAAGCACCTCATAGTAGTCTTGCTTATCTGCCATTATTATACCTCTTTAACCCCACAAGGACTGCCCCACAGGAGCAGTCCTTTGGACGATTATTATTTACCTGTTTTGTCCTCAAAATCGGTGTTATAGTATGTGCCGTCGTTGCCCTGACCGCCCATATTTGGGTCAGCGCCCATATTCGGGTCAGCGCCTGCCTGCTTGTAAAGCTTTTCGCTTACTGCATAGAATGCCTGCTGAAGCGCCTCGGTATCTGCCTTGATAGCCTCAGTGTTGCCGCCCTTTACGGTTTCCTTAAGCTTGTCAATTGCTGCCTGTACGGTTGCTTTTTCGCTTGCGTCAACCTTGTCGCCAAGCTCGCCAAGTGTCTTTTCGCATTGGAAAATCATATGGTCTGCGTTGTTCTTAATTTCAACCGCTTCCTTAGCCTTCTTATCCTCCTCAGCATACTTAGCAGCCTCGTTAACAGCCTTTTCAATATCTTCCTTGCTCATATTTGTTGAAGATGTAATTTTAATGTGCTGTTCCTTACCTGTACCCTTATCTGTTGCAGATACGTTTACAATACCGTTTGCGTCAATATCAAAGGTAACCTCGATTTGTGGAACACCACGTGGAGCAGGAGCAATTCCGTCAAGGGAGAACATACCGAGTGTTGTGTTACCACTTGCCATTTCACGCTCACCCTGTAATACGTGGATTTGTACAGTTGTCTGTCCGTCAGCAGCTGTTGAGAATACCTGTGATTTCTTTACAGGAATTGTTGTGTTTCTATCAATAATCTTTGTGCAAACACCACCAAGAGTTTCAATACCCAAGGAAAGTGGAGTTACGTCAAGGAGCAATAAGTCCTTAACATCGCCACCAAGTACACCACCCTGAATTGCAGCACCGATAGCTACGCACTCGTCCGGGTTAATGCCCTTAAATGGCTCTTTACCGATAAATCTCTTTAATGCCTCTTGAACAGCAGGAATTCTTGAAGAACCACCAACTAAGATAACCTTGTCGATTTGGCTTACACTTAAGCCTGCATCGCTAAGAGCCTTTCTTGTTGGAATCATTGTAGCTTCAACTAAGTCAGCTGTAAGCTCATCAAACTTAGCTCTTGTAAGAGTTGCGTCAAAGTGCTTAGGACCTGTTGCGTCAGCTGTGATAAATGGTAGGTTAATGTTGGAGCTTGTTACACCTGAAAGCTCAATTTTAGCCTTTTCAGCAGCTTCCTTTAATCTTTGAAGAGCCATCTTGTCAGAACGCAAGTCAATGCCGTTTTCAGCCTTGAACTGCTCTGCAATCCAGTTGATTATCTTTTCGTCAAAGTCGTCGCCACCTAAGCGATTGTTACCGTTTGTAGCCAAAACCTCAAATACTCCGTCGGAGATTTCAAGGATTGATACGTCAAATGTACCACCACCTAAGTCGAATACCATTACCTTTTGGTTTTCTTCCTTATCCATACCAAAGGCAAGTGCTGCAGCTGTTGGCTCGTTAATAATTCTCTTAACATCAAGTCCTGCAATTCTGCCTGCGTCCTTTGTTGCCTGTCTTTGTGCGTCGCTAAAGTAAGCAGGAACTGTAATAACTGCCTCTGTTACTGTTGTGCCAAGATATGCCTCGGCATCGCTCTTAAGCTTTTGCAAAATCATTGCAGAAATTTCTTGTGGTGTGTATGACTTATCGTCAATTGAAACCTTATATTCACGACCCATTTCTCTCTTAATGGAGCTTACTGTTCTGTCCGGGTTTGTAATAGCCTGACGCTTTGCAACCTGACCTACAAGTCTTTCTCCTGTCTTTGTGAAGGCAACAACAGAAGGTGTTGTTCTTGAGCCTTCCGGATTTGGAATTACAACAGGCTCACCGCCCTCATAAACCGCAACACAAGAGTTTGTTGTACCTAAGTCAATTCCAATAATCTTTCCCATTTTAATTATACTCCTTTATATAATTGTAGATTTTTCAAATTTAATTTTGCATTTTGAATTTTACATTTTGCATTTCCCTTGCGGGGACTTGTCATCCTGAGGCAACCGCCGAAGGATCTTGTATGATACGCACCAATTTTATTTTTCCGCACCGCCTAAAGACCCGTTCGCTTGGCGCTCAGGGTGACACTTCGTGTCATTTTGCATTTTTAATTAGCAACCTTTACCATTGCGTAGCGGATAACCTTGCCGCCGTAGGTGTAGCCCTTTTGGAACACCTCAACAATTTCGTTTTCCCCATACGCCTCGTCATCAATGTGCATTACCGCGTTGTGCAGGTTAAGGTCAAAGGTCTTGCACTCGATTTCCTGCACGCCCATTTTGTTTAATGTTTCGTGCATTTGCTTTACAATGAGCCTTACCCCCTCCACAAACTGTGGCTCGCCATCTAAGGTTAATATCCTTTCGATGTTGTCAATTACAGGGAGCAGGTTTTTGATGCAATCAACATACGCATCCCCGTAAATACCGTCACGCTCCTTGATGGTTCTTTTGCGGAAGTTGTCATACTCGGCAAGGACACGCAAATACTTGTCACTCATTTCTGCAAGCTGGAGCTTTGTTTTTTCAAGCTCGCTCGCTTCCTTCTTTTCCTTTTTGGATACCTTGTTTGTTTCCTTCTCCTCTGCCTCGTTGTTTTCGGCAGAGCTTACTTCGTTTACATTTTCCTCGTTCATTGGTCTTCACTTTCTAATTTTATTGTTGTGCCCTCGGGCAATGCGTCTAAGCTGGCCATATTGTTTATCTCCTCACTTAAGCGGTCAATGGTGGCAAGCACCTTTGAGTAGTCCATCCTGCAAGGACCGATAATGCCGATTGCGCCAATGGTTTTGCCCCCAAGCTTAAGGTTTTTGTATATCAACGTGGAGTCGTCCATTATCTTAACCATATTTTCAGAGCCGATGAAAATCTTTGTTTCGTCGTCGCTTTGGTCAATGGTGGACACCGCCTTGATAATATCCTCCTTGCTTTCGATTGCGGAAATCATCTGCTGCAGCTTGTCAAGGTTCTTGTACTCGGGATGCTCAAGGAGCCTGTTAACTCCCTCAAACCTAATCTCAGAGCCTAACTCGTTCATCGTTTCGTAAATGGACTTAACGCTAATGGAAACAAGCTCCGAACAAAGCTTTTTGTCCTCCTTGGCTTCCTTCTCCAAGGCGCTTTCCATTTCAACCATTAAGGAAATGTTCATCTCCCCAATGGAAACCCCGGTCATAAAGCTGTTTAACACACCCGAAAGGGAGTGTACCAACTGCTCGCTAACCGTAAAGGGCAGCTTAATTTTCCTTGTCTTTACGGAGTCAACTCCGTTAGCAATCATAACAACAAGCACCGTTTTGGGGTCAAGGTACAACGCCTCATACTTCCTAATCGTGATGCTGGAGGGGCGGGGCCGCAGGGACATGGCGGTATAGTTTGTCATCGCGGAGGCAACCTTTGTGGCATTCTCCAAAATTTTATCAATCTCCGCCTGCTTAACGGACAAAAGCTTTTTAAGCTCGCCTGCCTCCCTTGTGGTGTTGTCATATTGACTTACAAGGGTGTCAACATAAAACCTATATCCTAACTCCGAGGGAATTCTGCCAGCCGAGGTGTGGGGCTGCTCAAGGTAGCCAAGCGCCTCAAGCTCCGCCATTTCATTCCTTATGGTAGCCGAGGAATAGGGGATTTGTGCCTCTTGCATTAAGTACTTAGAGCCAACAGGCTCACCAAGCTTAATGTGCGCCTCAACGATGGACTTAAGTATTGATTTTTTTCTGTCACTTAGCTCGTAACCGTCAAAGCTCATAACACACTTCCTTCCTTTTTATTAAATAAGCATTTGTTTCCCCCTGCCTTCGAGGGGATTTTAGGATTTAGCACTCTTTTTGCCCAAGTGCTAAACTCTACGAATATATTATCACCAATACGCCCGTTTGTCAATACCTTTTTCAAAAATTTTTCTAAAATTTTAGCAATCTTCGCATTTGATTGCTAAACCATAAAAACCCTGGGTTTTTCTTAAAAAACCGTCGGTTATTTTGTAAAAACCCACTATACTAAACTATACTAAACTAAACTAAACTATACTATACTGAACTATACTATACACATACTATACGGGAGGGCGAACCCCTCCCCTACGACGACACGAAACAAACACGGGAGGGTGAACCCCTCCCATATGAATATGTGTGTAAAAAACAATTAGTAAATTTTTCTTTAAGGGAAAAGAGGGACAGATGGTACCGCTTTTTTTATGTTAAAATTAATTAACAAGAAAACCTTAAAGGAGAAAATTTATGACAGTTAAAAAAGGATTTGTATTTTATTATGATTGGATGAAGCAGCTTGCAAAATTAGATGGCGAAAGCCTAAAGCAGGTGCTTTCCGCTATGGTTGATTATCACCGTGACGGCATAAATCCACCTGCGCTTGAGGGCTTGGCTGATATGGCATTGGGCTTTATTGTTTCTCAAATGGAGCGTATGCGTGAAAACGGGGAGCTTGGAAGGTTAGGCGGCAGGCCAAAAAAGAATAGCACCCCACGCAAGGAGGCTACGCCTATTAATAATAATGTAGAGGATGAGGCGGAGACTGATGAGGAGGCGGATGCGGAGGAGGAAATGCCCATTCCCTTTGATGAGCAGGTGGAGTGTGACAGGCGGGGAAGGGAGGCGTACGGCGATTTTAAGAATGTGTATTTAAGCGAATACGAGTACCAGGACTTAAAAATACGCTTCCCCTTAGATTACAGGAAGCGTATTAACGATTTAAGCTATTACATAAATGCTAAGGGCAACAAATACACCTCTCACCTCGGGGCAATCCTTAATTGGAGCAGGAACAAAAATGCGGAGGGCGAGAGCCAAACAAGCACCTTTGACACGGATGAATTTTTCCAATCCGCCGTCGAAAGGAGCAAAGCCAAGGCAGCCGAGCGACGGAAAAATAAAACTAACGAGGTTAATTAATGCACCCCTGCGGTGCCCTTTGCACAGGTTAAGGAAAAAACCGTGCCGAAGCACGGTTTTTATATGGTTTATTCTGCTGTATTTACAAGGTTGGTGTAGTACTCTACCAAGCCGTTTAAGCTCTTATAGAAGTAGTCAACCATAAATTCAACCTGACCCTCCCATGTCTTGATTTCCTTTAGGTAATCAGGGATACTGAACAGGCTGTCGCCGATAACATCCCACTTATCCTCAAAGTTCTTCTTGTATGATTCTGCATGCTCATTTGCGTATGCAATGCAAGCATCAAATGCTTCTGCGATTGCATCCTTGTTTGCAAGAAGCTCATCAAGAACGAGCTTTTGGAATTCCTTGAACTTCAAAAGTCCCTTGAACCATGGGTTTTGTGTGTTTGACCAAAGAACGGTTGGGTCACTGAATGCATCGGTAATACCTTGCTTATCCTTGTGGCTAACATTACCAAGCGCCATATCGAAGTCCCAAACAGGACCGCAGATGAGCTTGCCGTCCTTATCCCAGTAGAAGTATACGCTGGAATAGTTGGTGTCGGGGTTCTTGAAAATTTCAAATACAATGTATGCCTGTGCAAAGGACTTAACATCGATAAGCTGGCAAGCCGCCTCGTAGTCATCACCCTGTGCCGCCGCAATTGCCGCCCTTAGGTACTCCTGTACATACTGAAGGTATGGGTTATTATCGTATGGGATAAGGTTACCGTCTTCATCATAGAAAATGTCCTCAGGGTCCTTAACTGCGTATCTTCTGTTGCTGTTCAAGGCATCAGGCACACTAACATAAATGTCACCCTCTGTTGTAAGGTTAGGTGTGGAACTGCCGTTTGCAATTGCCCAGCCGTCCATTTCAACAAGGTAGCCTAAGTCCTTAGGTCCCTGCTCAAGCTCGGAATCCTCCTCGGTTACATTAACACGGTTTTCCTTAATCTGTGTTTGCTCGCAAAGGAGGTATACACCTGCGTACTGTCCGTTTACATAAAGCTCAACGCTTTGCGCCAAGGATGATGTGCCAAGCTCAGAGAAAACCTGCGCAACGCCAAAGGCGGACATGTTACGAAGGAGTGTGAAATCTCTGTGGTCTGCAAGAAGCACCCATGTCTTTTCCTTACCGAAGCCGAAAAGGTCCTGCTTCTTGTCGAACTTAAACTTATATGGCTTCTTGGCAAGGTTCCATGTGGAGTTGCCTCTGCCCTTAATTTCAGCAACTGCTGCGCCAACATTCTTGCCTGTTTCGGTGTCAAGAACGGTAATTTCGCAATTAATGTAATATTCCTTAGTGTTGATAGCTGCGCCGCCCTCTGTATTAATTGTCATAACAGGCAAGCCTGTGCTGTTGGGGGTAAAGCACGCAACCAAGTCAACATCCTTTTCGGGGTTAACTGTAACGGTGGCGGACTTTGTGCCGTCACTCCAGCAGGCAAAGGTGTAGCCCGGCTTTGCTGTGGCTGTAACCTCAGTGGATTCGTTACCCTCGGTTACAACTTGGCTTGTTTCGCCGCTTAATGTACCCATTGTGCTATCGCAGGAGAAGTTAACACGGTATTTAGCCAGGTTGCTCTCCGCCACCGCCTTGAAGGTGGTGGGGATTGCATAGTCGCTTTGAACAATATTGTTTACCTCATCCAAGCAAATGTAGTCAATGCTTTCGCCGTCGGTTACAAAGGCGCACATTGCAATTGGTGTTTCGTAATGCTCGGTGTTATTCTGGAAGTCGCTGATGATTAAGTCAAAGCCGCCGTAAACGCTTTCAATTTCCATAAAGAAGGCGTTTGTCCTTCCGTTGGTTGGGGTAATATCCGGGTTAAGCGGCTCAAATGCGTTTAAGTCATCATTTGCGCCGGGAACAGCCGCCAACACACCGTACTTAATGTGTGGAACAAGCTTTAATGTATCCAGGTTTACATAGTAGCCAAATGAAATCTTGTCGCCGCCGATTTGCGCGGAGTAGCCAAGATAGGTAAGGAGTGGCTTGTACTCTGTAACACTTGCGTCACCGCACCTTGTGCATCCGTCGGTAATTGTTACAGGGGAAAGAGCATCAACAAAGTTAACCTTGCCCTCCTCATAAACATGCTCCTCACCGTAGAAGGCAACGCACTTTGGCACGTTGTAAACAAGAAGGTGCATATTTGTCGGCAAATTGTCGTAGTACTCCTTATTTGCCAAGTAGGTATCGTAATCAACAGGCTTTTCACCCGGGGTTGTGCTGTTCTTAGCAGAGGTCAAGCCATTAACGGCGGATGTAAAGTGCCTGTCGGTATAGCCCGCTATCTTCTGAGCCTCCTCAAGAGTGCCTGCAAAGAAGAACACTACGCTCTTTTCAACGTCAACATAGCCCTTGGCATTGTTGTCGTTTGTGCCTCTGTAGGAGTCAAACTTTCCTGCTGTGTTGATTGTGTTCGGAATGTACATATATTTCATATGTATGTTCTCATTGGAGCTTTCGCCGAACCAAAATCTTGCAAATACGTTATTGATTGGAGCCGCATATGTCATATTTTCGCTAAGAACGACGGTGTGAAGGAACAAGCCGCCACGCCAAATGACATCCGTCTCAAGCCTTGTTACAGTGCTTGGGAACTTGAAATATGCAATGGAAAGGCACTCTCTAAAGCTCTTGGTTGCAACTGATGTTACACCCTCGGGAATAGTTATAGCCCTTAGGTTTGCGCAGTATGCAAAGGGACCGCCCTCAATAGCCTGACCTTGTGAATCGTTTATAGTTTTGGTTGCAATGGCGCAGCTGCCGCTTATCATATTGTCCTCAAACTCAACAACTCTTACAGGGCTGCGCTGGCAGAACGCGTCGGGAATTGCGGTAAGTGTCTTTGGCAAATATAGGGCAACCAAATATGCGCCGTTTGTCATTTGGCAATATTCCTTGGTGCTTCCGTTTGGCGCAGACACAGCGTCAGCCCTAAACATAGCATTGGGGAAGGACTTAATGTCCATGCCAAAGAAGTTGATGCTTACAATGTTATCAGCCTTTACAGTAACACCGTTTACCACAGTGTTATTAAATGTAAACAAGCCGTTTGCATCAATTGTACCGATTGTGGCAGTCTTTACAGAAGCAACTGTGATATTCTGCACGCAGTCACCGTCGC
The DNA here is from genome assembly GCA_017452475.1 of Clostridia bacterium. Taxonomy (GTDB): domain Bacteria; phylum Bacillota; class Clostridia; order Oscillospirales; family CAG-272; genus RGIG2000. The sequence goes on from JAFTMJ010000021.1 coordinate 9,288, forward strand.
TATCCTTGTCATCACTAACCACGAACCAAGTAAGTGGGGCTCCGCTTTCGTCAACCTTGGCAAAATTAATTTCGCCCTCACGCAAGGTACCCTCAAAGCGGTATTTACCGTTATTGTCCCTGTCAACAGCATAAATGGTGGTTGCTGTGTACAGCAGGTTTCCGCTTTCGTCATAATAATTATAGGTTTGCTCTTCCCTGTAGTTTGTTCTTGCGCCAACGCAAAGGGCAAGCACAAAGGCAAGCATAACCGCCATAATTGCTATGAACAGAATTTTCTTTTTCATTGTTTCTCTCTCCTTTAAATTTAGTACATTTTAATTATAACATAATTTGTCTAATTCGTATATACAAATGTATTTAACTTATGCATTTTCGTGAACATTGCACAAATAAAGTAGCAGTTAGAGGATTTAAGGAATGAGAATTTTGTTTATTTTGTCAATTACAAAAGCACTCCGAGAAACGAAGTGCTTTTAGGTTTATTAGATATTGTATGCTCTGCCTGTAACCTTTTCTAAGGTTTGACCGTTATCAAGGTAAACGGTTTTGTCACCAACGCGGAGGTAAGCGCAGAACACAAGTATTACATTTAGCTTGTCTTCAGGGATGGACACAACCTTTACATCGAAGTAGCTGTACTCATTGTCCTTAAGGGAGTCGGTTATAACGCCTGCAAGCTCAAGAGGTGAGCATTCCTCGCCTTCCGCATTTGCGCAGAATACGAAGCCGTAGTCAACATCCTCGCCCAAGAGAGCCAAGGTAGCATAATTTATCTTAAAGCCCTGGGTTACAGAGAAGCCAAGCTCGGGTGTTTCTGTTGCGGAGAAGCCCACATTTTCAAACACAGGGTCAAGTGTTGCCTCTGCGTGGTTAATGCCCGCGCCACAGTAGCAGAAGTCAACTGCGTAGCCCTTTTCAAAGTAGTTCTCGTAGTAAACGCCTGCGTTTTCCTTTTCAACAAAGTGGGTAAAGCCGTCGTTTGTCAAGGTCAAAACTGCTTGATATTCCTTTGAGCCATTTGGATAACTTTGCTTACCTAATTGTGTTTTTTGCCCTAAAGCGCAGAAATATGCAAAGCTGTTTGATGGAGTTGCACCGTTCCAAGAGGTTGTGTAGTAAATGAAATTACTGTTTTGAACATTTGGATGTGTGAAGTAAATATTTACATTATTTATCTCGCAGCTATACTCAACCTTTGCGCCCTCTTGTGTGAAGTCGCCCTTGAAAACAAATGTTGTTGGCTGATTGTTTGCCTTGTTAATCAGCGCAAAGCCTGCGCCACCGTTGAATAGATAGAACTTCTCGCCAAAAACGATAACATCGTTTACCTTATCAAGGTTTTTAAACACCTCGCCTGTTGTCTTTTCAAGGCTTTCAGGCATAAAGTATACCGCTGGCTTTTCGGTATCCTCAGGGTTGTTTACAAAGAATAGCTCTGTACAGTTATGGAATGTGGACTTGTTGCCACCCTCTGAGCCTGTGTCGGTATTCTTATTTCCGTCTCTGTAAGTAGTGCCGTCATTTAAGAAGCCTATAGTCTTTACAGAGTCAGGCAAATAAAGTGCGCTTAGCTTATTACATTCCTTAAACGCCTGTGTGCCGATATGCTCAATTTTAGAGTCAGCAGGAATGTCAACAATCAAAAGTTCCTTGCAACGGATAAAGGACCATGCAGGAATTCTTGTTAAATTTTTGGTAATTTTGATATACTTCAAAGCAGTGCAGTCAACAAAGGGCTCACTCTTTGACTTCATTGAAAGCTCGTTAAGAGTTTCGGATGTGGTCAAATCCACATACTGAAGGGCTGTAGATTTTCTTACACCGGATGGAAAGTTTGAACCTTGTTCATTGGCATTTGCATCAAAGTAGGTATAACCGTTTGGAAATTCAAGGGCGATTATTGAGTTCTTTGCGTAGGATGCGCCGCAAGGATTTAGATTGTTAATATCTGTGTAGTTGAACACAAGCTTATTGTTGTAATCCTTGTTTGCAACATAGTAGGTTGGGTAAATGTGGAAGCCCTTTGCGCAGGAGCAGCTCAACCTAACCCTGGCATCATCAACCACATCACTATAGCTTGCCAAAATGTCAGCATGGACATGGTTTTCAAGGGTGATACCCTCGATTGCTTCTGTTTCGTAGCCCTGTGGATAATATGTATACTTAATCTCGTCGGTTACAACTGCGGCATTTATGCAAATTGCAAACAAGCAAGAAAGCACGCAAACCATCAAGGCAAGCAAAAGAATTTTCTTTTTCATCTTTTTTCTCCTCTTAAATTATTTTTGTATTAAAAAAGCCACTTGACAAAAAGGGTGCGCAACTACCCTTTATCAAATGGCAAATTTAACTATAAAATTGTACGCAAAAATTACAGAGCTGTA
>JAFTMJ010000007.1 GCA_017452475.1 Clostridia bacterium
AACCAACGAAAATAGCCTTTATTTTCACGCACAATATAGACGAGTAAATCCACTGCCTTATATGGAAAATTACACAATACTTGATAATATTAGAGGCAACGGTGTATATGTTGGAACATATATGCATTGGGGCGTAAAATCCAACGGCTGGTGGGGAGAGGGCGAAATCAAATTCTATATTGATGGCGACGATGCTTTCCCAACCATATGTGGCACTGGTACAGAGGACTATTTTGGTGGTGCGTACAATTTTGATGTTGATGGAAAATATGTTGAATTTTCAACCCCGTATCAAGGCTTATCAAAGGTAAACAAAACGGATTCAACCTACATATCACAAAGATATTTTGATATGTATCGTTTCCATATAACAGACCCTGTCTATTTTAAAGAGAATTTAAGAGTAACAATTCAAGCCTTGGGCTGGAGAAGCGATGGCAGATATCTGCCGCTTCAGGATGACATTTCCTCTGTGGCATATTGGTACTCTGATAATTTGAATGATACCTATCCAAAATTCCCAAGCAAAAATGACTTGGAAATAATATAACCAATATTTTAAACAAAAAAGACACGAACGGTGGTTCGTGTCTTTTCGTTTGTAATGTTTTTATGCTTTGCTTGAAAGCTGCGCTAATACATCGTTAAAGGAGTCAAAGCAATATTTCTCGTTTTCATCGAGTGCGCCGTTTTGCATATAGTAGTACTCGGTTGTTTCCCCGTCGGATACTGCCACATATGCGCCCATTGCGATTTGCGCAGTCTTTTGAGCCTCGGTTTCGAAGCCGATTATTTTAACTTCAAATGCGGCGGTTGCGTATTCTGTTACATCTGCAACGATGGCGCAGGGATTTGCTTCGCCGTCTACGAATATGTCACTGCCATTTAATCTATCCTTCAAGGCTGCAAAAATGCCGTATGAAACGGTTTTTCCTGTTACTTCCTTGTATTCTGCAAAGGCTACATTATTTACAGTAAAGCCAATTGCAATTCCACCATTACCGTTTTCCGGAGCTGAATAGCCAAGGCAAATGAAGATAGCAGGAACGGTGGTTGTTTCCTTGTATGTACAACCGTCGTTTGTGCAAGCAACTGTTTTTGTGCCAGAAGCAGTATAGCTTGTGTATACAATTGTGGTAGTTAAGCTTTCTGTTCCCTCGTGCTTAGCAATGCTTGCACCACATCTTTGGCATTCACCTACGCAATTTACTACATTTACAGCTTCACCATGCTCGCCCTCATAGAATGCGTCACATTCATTGTAGTCGTAAATTATGTAGTTGCCACTTGCGTAATTATCAGGATTAGCACTATAATCAGCCCAACTGATTTGATTAGCTCCTGTAAATTTTCCATTATTATCTGTTGGAGACTTTGTTGAATTTAGGAAATTGTACATTGATGTTGCAAGCTGTTCCTTTGTGCCAGTATAGAAAAACTTAATATTGCTTGATTTTCCACACTCGAACGCATATGATACCTGATAGGTTGTTTCAGGTTTTTGTGCATAGAAGCTTGCAGGAATATAAAATTCTTCTATGGAATTTGCACCGTATGTAAAGCTATGGTGGTCAATTATGCTATTAGTAAAATACTTAAAGTTTGCACCAAGTCTTATCTTTTTAACATTTGCGCCTTGGAATACTCTTTCTCCAACTGTTGTAACATTTTTACCAAAGGTTACGTCATCAATTGTAGCGGTTACAAAATACCAGCTTGGAATTGCTGTTATCCAATCTGCAAAAACAATTTTTGTTATTTTTGCTCTGCCGAAAAATCCACTTGCAAGAAGAACTGATGTATCAGCATTACCAAAGGTTACAAGCTGTATTGTGCTTTCTGCCAAGGGTCCATAATCATTATAGCCGTTACTACCGAACATTTCAACAGATGTAATGGTTGAAGGAACGATAAAGGCTTGTAAGGTAGAGATATCTCCAAAGGCTCTACCACCAATTGTCTCTAGTCTTGATTTTTCTGTAAACGGGCTGGTTACAAGCTGAGTAAAGCTGAAAGCATGTTGACCTATTGTTTTTACAGAATCAGGAATAGTAATATACTTAAGACCTGATTTGTGGAAAGCCAGATTGCCTATTGTTTCAAGGTTATCATTGCTTCCAAAGGTTACTCTTTCAAGTGATGTGGTATTATAAAAGGCTGCGCCATCATTTACACTTACACCCTCAATCAAGGTAACGCTTGATGGAATGTTCACCTCGCGAAGGCACTTTGCCTCATAAAAACAAACTTTTGAAATTGTTTCAATAGGCATTTCGCTTGGCATTTCGCACACAAGAACTTTTGAGCCTTGAACAATTCTTTCCGGCAGGGTTGTCAAGGTTGCTGGCAAATAAACAAACAAAATTTCTGTGCCAGTTGGGTCCCAGTAATTTTTATTCTTGTATCCGCCGTCTGCAAGATTAAGGGTGGTAATACCCTTGTCGCTTGGGAAATAAACTGATACAACATTTTTAGTGTTGACAGTGCTTGTTTTGTAGCTGTATGTACCGTCAGTTAAGGTAGCATAATTTTCGTCAAGAGTTAAAACGGAAGCAACTGTTTTTATGGTGTTGCCATTTTCTGATGATGTGCCTGTTACATACCAGGTAAGTGCATTACCCTGTGTGTCAGTCTTTGGGAAGGAGCCCTCATATGATGTGATTATTTGGCTATTATCTGCATCGTATCTAAATAGCTCATTTCCGTCACGGTCTCTGTAAATATACGTAGCACTAACGCTTATTACAAAAACACAAGCTAATAATGCCATCATTGTTAGCATTAAAAGAATTTTCTTTTTCATTGTATTTCTCCTTTGTTATAAAATTTATAGTCATTTCTATTGTAAACTATAACCTTGGGTCAAGGTCAAGTGTTTTTTGAAATATTTTTGAATTTTTATTAAAGGTCCTCAAATACAAGCTCTCCGTTTTCCTTGGCAGTAGCGCATTTAAAGGTCATTTTTCCTGCATAGCCATCTATTGGCTCAAAGCCTGTAAATACAAGCTTTCCGTTCCATTCGGCGCATTTTGGCACGCCTGCACAGGGGATTAGCTCATCGGTTACGGAAACAAAGCCATCAAAGGGCTTTTCTGACACTAAATATTTGGCTCTGCCACGAATACTAAATACAAGATAGTATTTTCCATTGTATTTAAAATAGTCGGGGCACTCCGGATGGTCGCTATTTTCAACCACGTGTATGGGTTTTTCTGCCTCCTCCCACTTTTCTAAGTCCTTTGATACATAGTGAGCAAGACAGCCCTTATTTTCTTTGACAAGCACGGTTGTTAAAAACATATGATATAATCCGTCCTCGCCCATTATTACCTTTGGGTCTCTTGCAACAGGACCATTATATTTTTCTGAAAGGGTAAAGCCAAAGGACTCGTCCTTTTTAAAATGATAGCCGTCATAGGATACGCTTCTTGTAATTATTGCAGGCAAGCCACTGCGTCTTATGGTGTAGTATAAATGCTCCTCATTTCCCTTTCGTATCCAAGAGCCTGTACATATAGAGCCCTCCTGCTTTTTGGTAATAGGCACTGCCATAGGGTGTATGCTCCACGTTTTAAAGTCCTTAGTTGATATATGCTCCCATTGGTGAGCGCCCATTCCCCATTTACTTTTATGGTGGTGCCTGTCCTTTAGGTACAAAACGTGATACTCATCTCCGCGCACATAGGGCATACAATCTCCCACAAACACTCCGTTTCCCGGATACCAGCCCTGCGCATTTTCAAAGGTGCCAATTACGCTTGGCTCTTCCTTTTCCTTCGCTACATATTCCTTAGCCTGTATATCTATGCTACCTACAAATGTATCGCCGATTTCAAAAAGCCTTGTGCCACAGGGCCACTCCTCATCCATTACCGTGCCGTTTACATATAACTCTATTCTGTAATCAAGAAATATAGCCTTAATTTTGTCCCCTTCCTTTACTTCACAGCTTAATTCAAGAGGACGCTTATTAAAATCATACTGTGCTGATATGGTAAGAGCACCATCAATGGCTTGTATTTCAAGAGTTTTTCTTCCGTTTTTAAAGGACACGGCATAAATTTGATTTTTTGCAATTTCAAATGCTATAATAAAGTCTTTCATATTACCCTCCTACATACTCTGAAAAGCCATTATTATACTTGATTTTTCCAACTGCTAATGCTGAGAAAAGGGCAGCACCTGTTGATGCCTCCTCGTCAACGCTATTAGCTGAAACAGTTGCTCCAAAGCGCTTGGATATTATGTCCTTTAGAATTTCTGTTCTCTTAATAGCTCCACCGGATGCAACTATGTGCGATTTTTTGCAAGGGACCTTTTCATAAAGCTCATAAAGCTCATTACACATTCCCTTAAGCACCCCTAAAACAAGGGCTTGCGGAGTAAAGCTGTGTCTATCTATATTTTTAATAGAGCCTCTTAGGTTAGGGTCGCTACGCTTTCCACAGAAAAAGGCATCAACCAAAAGTCCCTCTTCTCCATTTTCATAGGCTTGCTTGGCTAACTGATTTATTACGCTATATTGAGATTTTTCCTGTACCCCTGCGCTTACCATATAGCTTCTGAAAAATTCCTCAACCATTGAATATGCAAAGCCACCACAAAGGGCTGAGCCACAAACTAAGTATTTCCCCTCAATGAGTGGACGTAATTCCAGCTCCTTATCTACCTCTTGATATTCGTCAGTTGCATAGGAAATTTGGGACCCTGTGCCAATATTTACAAGCATGCTGTCCTCATTTTTACTAACCGAGCCTAAAAAGCTTGCTTGATTATCTCCTATTGGAATAGCTACCGGTATACCCATACATTTTCCTATGATTAAGCTTTCATCACTCACCTGCGGTAAAAGCTCCTTATCTATTCCAAGAAAGGATAGCTTGTCATATTTAAAGCTACTGTTTTTTACATCAAGCATACCAAGGCTACCACCCAAGGATGTGTGAGTTATAACCTTTTTGTTACCGCATATTTCCATTGCAAATAAATCCATTATTGTACAAATACCGCAAGCTCCCTTTGGCACAAGTCCCTTTAGCATATTGTAATAATGTGTTGCTATGCCATAGCCTGTTGAAATATGCTCTTTTGTTATGTCGTAAATTAAATCACAGGCGGTTTTTTCATCCTTTATTATTTGGTCTGCGCGCTTGTCCTGCCAATTTATAAGGTTAGATACAGCCTGTCCATTTTCATCTATATACACAATTCCGTGCATCTGACCCGTAATGCCAATGCTTACTATATTCTCATAGATTGAAAGAATATGGTACAAAAGCTTTTTGGCTTTTTCCATAATTATGGACACGTCCTGCTCCGAAAACGCTCCCCTTCGGGTGTAGGAGCTGTGTGGTAGGGTATATGCTTCTATTTGCTCCTTGTTATCAATATCGTACACGAGGGCGCTTATAGTTGTTGTGCCGATATCTATGCCCACACAGGGTGTGCCATAGCCACCGTTTCTTGCTTTTTCATTTTCGGTAAAGCTTTCAGTGTTTTCAAGTGCTTCCAATGAGCTTTTTGCAGAAATGCTTTCGCAAATGCCATATATTTCAGAATTTTTGCCGCTTTCCTTTAGAATTTCAGCCTTTCTTTTTTCTATTAGCTCCTCTAAGCTAACTACCCCAAACAGATACAGCTTAATATCGGATATAGCTATGCCAATTCTTCTAAAAAGCTTTATTTCCTTCAAGGCTTTTACATCCTTTTCTGTATAATTACGATAACCGTTTTCCTCTCTTGAAATGTTAATTAGTCCCTTGCTTTCATATAAACGGATTGCCTTAGCTGTCAAGCCGGTTATTTTTTCCACATCATTTATCTTCATTTCCACACCTCGCATATGTTAAAGTCAGTGCATTTATATTTTAATTTTATCATACACTATAACCTTAGGTCAATGTCAAGTGTTTTTTCTTAATTTTTACATTTTTACCTTTAAGCAGCTTTGTTGACTTAATTAATGGCATATTTATAAACTACTAAGCAAAAAGGCATACTTGACAATTCAGTCAAGTATGCCTTTTTGCATTATGCCACACTGGAGTGAGGCGTGCTTTATTGTTCACTTATTTTTTCCTTTAATTTTTGTTTCTTCACTGTTTTTTTCAACACAATCACATAGTTAATTGTCAAGGCAACTATTGTAAACACCCAGGTAATGGGGTGGACAAGATAAAGAATTGACAAGTCGTGATATACTTGGAAAACAGTATAAACCCATACAATTCTTATAACACATGTACCGAAAATTGTGATGAGCGACGGAGGCAAGCTTGAGCCGTGACCGCGAATTGCGCCCGGCATTATACCCATAATACCTGCCAAAAAGTAGATTGGGAACGTATATTTAAGCCTTTGGTATCCATATTCAACTGCTAAGGGATTATCCTTAATAAATATTGCCATAATCCATTTTTTGCCGAAGAACATACCCAAGCCAAGGAACAGTCCAAGCACGGTGGCAACCAAGAGAATGTATCTAAATGCTCTTCTTGCCCTATCCACCTTGCCTGCGGCAACATTCTGACTTGTAAAGGTTGTCGCAGCATTTTGGAAGGAGTTTAAGGTGACCCACATAAGACCTTCCACAGTACCGACAGCCGTGCTTCCTGCAATTGCATCATCACCGAAGGAGTTAACTCCCGACTGCAAGAACACATTTGATAAGCTAAATGCTGCGCTTTGCAAGCCGGCAGGAATTCCTATCGCCACTATTCGCTTCAGCTTGTGCCAAGAAAACTCAACATTTTTAAATGAAAACGAGAATAGCCCCTTGTTAACCAAAAGATTAACAAAAATCATAATCGAAGAAAGCACCTGTGAAACAACAGTTGCAATAGCAACACCGACAACGCCCATACTGAAAACGCCGCAGAACAAAAGGTTCAAAAGCACATTGACTAAGCCTGAAACAACAAGGTAAATAAAGGGTCTTTTTGTTTCGCCCGCTGTTCTGAAAACCGCGGCGCAGAAATTATACAGCATTGAAAAGGGAACGCCTATCATTACTATTCGCAAATAGATTGTTGCTCCCTCTAAAACTCCTCCCGACGGGGTGTTCATCAGAGTTAGCACGGGTTCCGCAACTATAATTCCAACAACCGTTACAACAACTCCGAGAATAGGCGCAACTATAACGGCTGTGTCAATAACCTTTTTGACCGACCTTTCATCACGCATACCGAAGTAGAAGGAGGACACCACGTCCACACCTGCGGAAATGCCCATAAATAAGCCGATAATTACATTATATATGCTTGTTGTGGCGCCAACCGCCGCCAGCTCCACATCGCCCGAAAATTGACCTACAACAACAAGGTCGGCAGCATTATATACACTCTGCAAAATTCCCTGCAGCATAATTGGGATTGTAAAAACGATAATTTTTTTAAACAATCCACCGTTTATCATATCAACGCTTCGTGTCATTTTTTTCCTCAAAAATACTAAATAAAGGTGCGCAAATCAAATTGCACCTACATTGTATCACAACAAAATCCAAATAACAACCACATAATTAAAAAATACGGCAAATATTGCCGTATTTTTATGAGAATGTTAAAATCCTTTTGTAAACCTCGTCGTAGATGTACAGAAGTGAGCTTATAAAAATAATAATGAACAAAATCTGACACACCAAATCAACAAGCGTCATCCAATCTGCGTATGGGCGCAATATTACCGTTAACGAATAAACAAGCGCGCTTAAGCCTGCAAAGGATGCGGTTAAAGCAATTTTCTTGTTTGACCGCTTTTCAAACTCTTTCAAATAGTATTCAATATCAACCTCTGAAAAAATTCCCCTATGCTTTAGTATATTATGTCTTGCGTTTGACTTCATAACCAATAAAATGAGAACTACAGAGGCAACCAACGCAATTGAAGATAAAATTGCGGAAACACAAAGGACAAAATACATATCCTCTGCCTCCGAAACCTTTAACATACTTTCCATATTGTATTTTTCAAAATAGCTTTGGCTTGATACCATCTCAAGCACATCCAAGCCTATATGAAGCGCCAAAACGCCAAGCAAAGCAACATACAGCTTGTCTATTTTGTAAACCTTCCTTATGATTAAATAAAGGAAGGCTAAAGAAGCCACAAGGGTAAGCATAAAATCTTGGAAAATATCAACGTTTATGTATTCCCAGGTAAAGTCGAAAATAAACAGGGAGCTAACTGCGATTATAATAGCTACCCTTATACCGTCCTTTGCCAAAAACAGAGATTTGTTCTTCTCTGTTTTTTCAGAAAAATCATTTTCAATTTTGTCTGTTACCTCTTTTGAGATAGCTTTTATAAAGAAGCGAATAATTTTAACAAGCCAAATTATTGAAAACGAAAGCGCCACGATTACGGAAAAGCCGATAAACAGTGGCTTAAAGCGCAAAAATGTGTAATCTGTGTCCAAGGTAAAGGCACTGTTTAAGGAAAGAGCCGTTAAATCAGGTAAAACCGCAAGAACAAGCCTTGCCACAAAGGCAGCTATTGTAAACCGCCTAATTTTTGATGATATGCTATGTACCGCCTTATTTTCATACGGCACAATATAAGAAATTGCGCCAAAGAGCTTAACAAAAAACGGAATTCCAAAAATCACCTCAACAATACCGAAGCAGAAGGAAAGCAGTAGTGACATTGTTGGGTCAAAGGAGGAAACCATAACTATTGAAAACAGCTTGACCGCTGAAACAATTGCCATTTTCCTTGCCGAGGACACAAGCTCCTCAGTGCAGGTATACACATAAGATGCCTTTGAAAATGCCTTAATAATCAGCAAATATGCCACAAGGTCAGGTAAAATATCAATGTTGGAAACAAGAGGGTTAAACAAAAACACTGACGCTATAATTAAGTACTTAAGCATTATTTGTCCCCCTTGTTCTTCTTATTTTTGTTAGCAACCTTATTAAACGCCTTATTTAGCGCATCAAACACAGGCACGCCCGAGGTTCCCTTTTCCATATTCTTATCATCCTCATAGCAAATACGGGCATAGCAGTTAAACAAAATCACAAGCATAAAGGCGGAGTACAAAATTTGCAAAATCAAGCAAACAATGCCAAGCCTTGGTGTGACAAGCTCACCCTTGACAAATATGGAAATTATATCACAAATCAAATATGCGGCAATGAAAACGGTGTTAACAATGCTCCAGCCTTGAAGCTTCCTCAGCTCGACCTCCCCAGCAAGCAGGTAAATGCCCACAAGGATAAGTATAAGCAAGGAAGGCGCCAAAACGCCCTCAAGCTGAATAAGCACACCGTAAAAGATGTTGGCAACGCTACCGAAAACATACATTCCAACACTTGTAAGACTGACAAGAAGCAGGGCTGCAGAGGTTATGGCAGAAGCCACGAAAAGCTTGTTTTGTACCGATAGCTTGTACAGTGCAAAAAGCATTAGTGCAGAGCCCAAAACATATGTGAAGGAGCTAATCGGCGTTAGCGCCCCAAAATATGTTAAAAACACCGCAAAAAACAATATACCGAAGCCCATTATGCTTCTCCGCCCTGGTTAGCTCCACAGCATTTTTTGTACTTCTTTCCGCTTCCGCAAGGACAAGGCTCGTTTCTGCCCACCTTTTGCTCTGCTCTTACGGGCTGTTTAACCTGCTTTGCAGGCTTGTTTTGCTTTGCGCCAAAGTTCATAAAGCCCTCTTCTGTCGGCTTTACAACCTGTACACGCTGCATTGGCTTTTCCTTAGGAATAGCGGACAAAATGCCCCGAACTGTATCGTCACGAATATTAATAATCATATCGTCGAACAGGTCTGCGCCTGCAAGCCTATACTCATTGATTGGATTACGCTGAGCGTAGGACTGAAGTCCAATACTGTCGCGAAGGTCGTCCATTGCCTCTAAGTGATCCATCCACTTTTCATCAACATTGCGAAGAAGGACAACCCTTTCAAGCTCTCTTGCCCCTTCCTCACCGAACAGCTCATCCTTGCTCTGCCAAAGCTTCATAGCGCGGTCGGTCAAGGTGTCCAAAATATCATCCGAGTCAAGGCTTTCATCAAGGAAATCCTCCTTTGAGCATAATAGACCCATATATTTGTTCTTAAGCTCTTGCAGCTCCCAAGAATCGCTATCCCCGTTCAAGTATGCATCAACGGAATCACGAATTGAGGACTTAATCATATTCTCAATCTTAGACTTTAGGTCATTTCCGTCAAGAACATCTGCACGCTGAGAATAAATTATATTTCTCTGCTGATTCATAACGTCATCATAGGAAAGGACATGCTTTCTCCTTGCAAAGTTCCTACCCTCAAGGCGCTTCTGCGCATTTTCAATTTGGCTGGAAAGGAGCCTTACATCAAGGGCGGTGTCCTCATCCAAGCCAAGCCTTGAAACGATACCGATTATTCTGTCACCGCCGAAAAGACGCATTAAGTCATCCTCAAGGGATATAAAGAAACGGGATTCACCGGGGTCACCCTGACGGCCTGAACGGCCTCTTAGCTGGTTGTCGATACGCCTACTCTCGTGGCGCTCTGTACCTATTATAAACAAGCCCCCCGCTTCTCTTACCTTTTCAGCCTCGGGCTCTATTTCAACCTTGAACTTGTTATATAGCTCATTAAACACCCTTCTTGCCTCAAAAACCTCTTCGCTAACGGACTGTGAGCTTCCTGTTGCCAAGGCAATCATTTCCTCCTCATATCCGTCCTTACGCATTTGGTTTTTAGCAAGGAACTCTGCATTACCGCCAAGCATAATATCAGTACCACGGCCCGCCATATTGGTTGAAATGGTAACGGCACCGAATTTACCTGCCTGGGCAACGATTTCCGCTTCTCTTTCGTGATACTTGGCATTAAGCACTGTATGCGGAATGCCTGCGCCCTTAAGCTTTTTTGAAAAAGCCTCGGATTTTTCAATGGAAACAGTGCCGACAAGAACAGGCTGACCCTTTGCGTGGCACTCCTTAATTTGTGCAATTACGGCTCTGTCACGACCCGCACAGCTCCTGTATACACGGTCATTGTGGTCAAGCCTTATCATTGGCTTGTTTGTAGGTACAACAACAACGTCCAAGTCATAAATCTCACGGAATTCCGCTTCCTCGGAAAGGGCGGTACCTGTCATACCGGAAAGCTTTTTATACATTCTAAAGTAGTTTTGGAATGTGATTGTGGCAATTGTTCTGTTTTCCCTTTGAATTTTCACCTTTTCCTTTGCCTCAATTGCCTGGTGCAATCCGTCGGAATAGCGTCTGCCCGGCATAAGACGGCCTGTAAAGGTATCAACTATGATAATTTGTCCGTCATGAATTACATAATCGGTATCACGGTGCATTATTCCGTGCGCCCTGATTGCCTGCTGGATATGGTGGTAAAGCTCGGAGTTTTCGGGTGCAGACAGATTTTCGATTTCAAAATGCTTCTCCGCCTTTTCAACACCGTACTTTGTTAAGGTAACACTTCTTGCCTTTCATCAACGATATAGTCAGCAAGAATATCGTCATGCTCTACCTTTAGATCAAGCTCCTTAATTACAAACTTTCTGAGCTTTGATACAAAAGCCTCAGCCCTGTCATAAAGATCTGTTGACTTTTGACCTGCGCCTGAAATGATAAGAGGAGTTCTTGCCTCATCGATAAGGATTGAGTCAACCTCATCAACAATTGCAAAGGTGTGGCCTCTTTGCGCCATATCCTCCTTGTAAATAACCATATTATCACGAAGGTAGTCAAAGCCAAACTCGTTGTTTGTACCGTAGGTAATATCGCATCTGTATGCGTTGATTTTTTCTTCCCTTGACTGACCGTGAACAACAAGACCTGTTGTAAGCCCCAAGAACTCGTGGACTCTACCCATTTCCTCACAGCCGAGCCTTGCAAGATAGTCGTTAACGGTAACAACGTGTACGCCGTTACCTGTCAATGCATTCAAGTAAGATGGCATAACAGCAACAAGAGTTTTACCCTCACCTGTCTTCATTTCCGCAATTCTGCCCTGATGCAACAAAATACCGCACATAAGCTGAACTCTGAATGGGCGCTTGCCAAGAACCCTGTCTGCCGCCTCACGAACCAAGGCAAATGCCTCGGGCAGGATATCGTCAAGAGTTTCTCCGTTCCTTAGCCTTTCCTTAAACTCATCGGTCTTAGCGCGCATTTCATTGTCAGACATAGCCTTATATTTGTCTGCCAAGCCTTCAATTTCATCAACCAAAGGAATGATTTTTTTAATTTGACGGTCACTGTATGTGCCGAATATTTTTGTAAAAAGTCCCATTTTTTAACGCCAAAATGGCTTCCTTCCATAGCAATACAGAATAATTATACTATAAAACTTTTCAAATTTCCACACTTATTTTAAATTTTATAATAATTTAATCTTTTCATATTGATTTTCACCTTTTTTCGTATTAAAATGTATCTATCAAAACAGTTTTTGGAGTTATTTATGCTAAATTTAGTTCTTTTGGAGCCCGAAATCCCACAAAATACAGGAAACATTGCCCGCACCTGTGCCGCAACAGGAGCAAGACTTCATATGATAAAGCCCTTTGGTTTTGAAATTGACAATGCAAAGCTGAAGCGCGCAGGAATGGACTATTGGTTTCATTTGGAGATTTTTTACTATGAAAGCTTAGATGAGTTTTTTGAAAAAAACAAGGATATTGAATTCTATTTGTTTACAAAAAAAGCTTCCCATAGGCACACTGATGTTAAGTACGGGGATAACCCCTTCTTTTTCTTCGGTCGCGAAAGCTGCGGCTTGCCCGAAGGCCTGCTTGAAAAACACAGGGACAAGTGTATAAGAATTCCTATGAAGGAGGGACTACGTTCTCTTAACCAATCAAACTCTGCCGCTATTGCCGCATATGAATACCTGCGCCAAAGGGATTTTGAAGGGCTTAGCGACATTGGAGGACAATATTAAATGAAAAAAGAGTGCCGAAGCACTCTTTTTTGTTAGAACAGTGGCGCAAATGCGGCAATAATCGCCCTAAAAACGCGGATAATCGGAGAAACACGGCAATCCTCCAAGGATATTTTTATGCTGTCATTTAAAATACTGTTATAGTCACTCAAAACATCGTTAATAGTGTCTGTTTTATACATCCAAACACCGCATTCGAAGCTTAAATAAAAGCTTCTGTAATCAAAGTTGACACTGCCTACCGTTGCTATTTTGTCATCGGAAACTACTATTTTTGAGTGGTTAAAGCCCGGCTTGTATTCATACACCTTAACCCCTGATTTTATAAGCTTTAAATAATAGGATTTCGTTGCCTGGTCCACCACCCTGTGGTCGGGGATATGAGGCACAACTATTCTAACATCCACGCCGCTTTTTGCCGCATTTGTTATTACCTTCAGCATCTCATCATCCACAACGAAATACGGGGTGCTGATATATACATATTTTTGCGCTTGAGATATGATGTTCATATATACATTTGCACCCACATTCTCATCGTCAATCGGGCTATCTGCATAAGGCTGAAATATGCCTGTACTTATTTCTTCATATTCAGGTTTTTCTAAGAGCTGCTTCTCACCCGTTATATATTCCCAAAGGGTCAAAAAGAAAACCTCAAAGCTATATGCGCCCTCTCCGTATAAGGCAATGCCGCAATCCTTCCAATAGCCAAATCTCGTTTCACGGTTAATATATTCGTCTCCCAGATTGACACCGCCGCTATATGCTATTTTTGTGTCAACGGTACAAATTTTTCTATGGTCACGGTAGTTTAAAATAATGCTTGTGACAGGGACAAAGGGATTAAAGGCTTTTACCTTAATTCCCGCAGAAACAAGCGTCTTTATTTCCTTCTTACTTATCCTGTCTATACTGCCGAAGTCATCATATATAACCCTTACATCAACGCCTTGGGATGCCTTTTCCTTTAATACCTTTTTAATCTCGTCCCACATATGGCTTTCCTTGATTATAAAGTACTCAACATATATGGATTTTTTAGCTGTTTTTAAATCCTCTATAAGCGAGATAAAGTAGTCCTCACCGCAGGAAAAGTATCTGCTCCTTGTGTTCTTAACAGGTGGTGAATATGCAAAGCTTTTTATATATTTGGACTGCTTTTCTGCATAAGAGTCATCAAAGTTTATTTCCTCCCTCTCGTGCAAGCCGTCCTTTATTCTTTCGCTTATGCAAAGCATTTTTTTCTTTCCTCGCTTGGTCATCCAGCTACCCTCTAACATTATGTAAAGGGTAAGACCAAACATTGGAAACACAAGCAATAGCAAAATCCAGGCTATTTTATACCCCGAGTTCATATTCCTGTTTACAACATATACACAGCACAGTATAGATAGCAAAAGAGAGATTGAATAATAGTATACAAACACGCCCTCAAAATAAGCAACAAGCACAAATACAATTAAAAACTGAATTAATATGTTTATTGCCGTTGCAATCATCCTGCTCGTAAAAAGCCTTGTAAATCCTTTCATTTCTTTTCCTCACTTAAATAAACAGTGGCTGAATTTGTTTTCTCATCAGTGCCCCGTCGAGTGTTCCGCGAAGCAACGAAAACTCGCACACTAAGGAGTGTGGTTTGCCGTCCGGGTCATCCTGCTTCATTGGAACAAAGAACACATTTTTTCTTTCCAGAAGTATGCTTATGTTTTGTAGGTTGGCTGAAAGTGCATCATTTGAGCAAAGCGCCACAACCAAGGGTCTGTCCGAC
This sequence comes from Clostridia bacterium, assembly GCA_017452475.1. Taxonomy (GTDB): domain Bacteria; phylum Bacillota; class Clostridia; order Oscillospirales; family CAG-272; genus RGIG2000. The sequence goes on from JAFTMJ010000007.1 coordinate 14,673, forward strand.
CTCAGATGTGCTTTTGCCGCCATTGTTACCCCTGTGTCAGTTATTCCTCTCGCTATCTTTGCAAGAGTATTGCCTGTGCAGGGAGAAATTATTAGGGCATCAAGAGAAATCTTAGGTCCTAAGGGCTCCGCGTCCACTATTGTGTGTATGACACTGTTGCCCGTTATTTTTTCAACTTCCTTTATTAAGCCCTCTGCTTTGCCGAAGCGTGTATCCGTATGATACACATTATCACTCATAATCGGCAAAATATCATAACCATTTTCTTTAAGCTTCCTTAGCTCCTCTAAGCTTTTCTTATGTGTGCAAAAGGAGCCGCAAAATGCGTATCCAATCATGTATTACCCTTTTCTGCCAAGGAAAGCTTGCTTTCAATTGCATCAAATATCACCTCTGCCGCACTGTACGGCAAAATTTTACCGGGTAATGATGAGCCTATATGAACGCCCTCCATATTTTCAAAGCCATAGGGTGGGGAGGCAAGCTCAATCAAATGCACCCCCTTGGGCATTTGCTCGGTGATATGCTTAGGCACTATGCTTGACGGCACGGTATTTATGATTATATCGAATTCGGGTAAGCGCTCGATGCTTGACGCTTTATAGCCGTCATGCAATATTTTTGCCCTTACCTCTTCCCTTCTTGCGTATGCTGACACGGAGGCACCCAAGGATTTTAAAATACGGCACAGAGGTTTTCCAATTCTGCCATAGCCTATAACAATTGCTTTCTTGCCGTTTACGGACTCCTTCGTTACACTGTGAATATAGGATACAGCGGCTTCCGCTGTCAAACACGCGTTTTTTTGCAAAAAATCCTCATTTTTCGAATAATCAATTACACAGCCGTCAAAAAAGGATCTTATCCTGCTTTCGTTTCCGCAAAGAACAAGAGTGCTTTTTTTCGTTTTGGCAAGCAGCGCTTCAAGCTCTTGATGGCTTAGCTCATTGACGATAGAAAGAATGAGACAGTCGCACCCGCAGTAGTCCTCTAAAGGCGAAATAAACGAATCATAGCCCTTTTGAAGCAACAATTCGTTTACCTTCACATATCTTAAATCCTTTGATACAATATTTATTTTCATAGCATTTCCTTAACCCATATATTTGAGAATTTCTTCTCACTATATTATATGAATTACAAAATGCCTTGACCTTATTTATTGTTTTTTGCAATGAGCATATTGATTGAAAAGCCCTTTGCGCTAAAGTTGCGCTCATACTCGGTTTTGATATTAACGCTGTTCATATCCGAATTGTGCAAATCAAAGGTGTGATATTCAAGAGTGAATGGAGATTTCTCCACCTCCTCCAAGGAAAAGTCAAATAGAGGGCGATTGTCGGTTTTGAAATATATTTTTCCGTTTGGAGTAAGAATTCTTGAATACATTTTCAAAAATTCAATGTATGTAAGCCTGCGCTTAGTGTGCCCTTTTTTGCCCCACGGATCACAGAAATTGATAAAAATACTGTCAACGGAATTGTCGGGCAAATGGGTAAGCAGCTCCTTTGCATCTCCGATTGTGAAGCGAACATTGCCAAGCTGCTCCTTGCCAAAGCTAATGCTATCGCTTCCTAAAGGGTACACGGTACCGTCCGCCGTTTGCCAGCCGCCGTTTGTGGCTAAATCACCCAAATTCCTTGACTTTGCATAGTTTTCTACTGCCAAAACGCAAACATCAAGAATTTTTTCAATGGCTAAATAGTTAAAAACGGGCTCTTGAACGGACTTACCCCTTATAAAGTCGCCCTTTCCGCAACCGATTTCAATCCTTAACGGGTTTTTATTCTCATAAATTTCATCCTTGCTTGCAACAAAGCCATCAATGTCGGTAACCAAAAGCTCACCCAAAAGATTCAATCTTTCGTTACCGTACTTCTTTTTTTTCATTCTCATATTGATATTTTCTCCGTTTTTTGTTAAAATAGTGGTAAGATTATTACTTAATGTGTATTTTATCACAGTTTTAAGGAAATTTCTATATCTTTTTTGTAAACAAGGAGTTTTTTATGACTTATACGTTCAAAACAAGAGGCGTTTGCGCATCTACCATTAATTTTGAGCTAAATGACGGCATTGTTTCCAACGTTTCCTTTATTGGTGGCTGCAACGGCAATCTAAAGGCTATTTCAAAGCTGATTGAGGGTATGGAGGCGGAAAAGGTTATCTCCATTTTAAGCGGCAATAAATGCGGCTTTAAAAATACATCCTGCGCTGACCAGCTTTCCATAGCTCTTGAAAAAGCATTAATTGAACAGAGTGGTAATTAACAATGAAAAATTTACTTATTGTTGACGGCAACAGTATTCTAAACCGCGCATATTACGGCATTCGCCCTCTTACTACAAAGGAGGGAATCCCTACTAACGCAATCTTCGGTATGATGACAATTTTGAAAAAGCATCTTGACCATATTAAGCCTGACTATGCGGTTATTGCCTTTGACCTGCGCGCAAAGACCTTCCGCCATAAGGCGTGTGACTTTTACAAGGCTCAAAGGAAGCCTATGCCCGAGGATTTGGCTCAGCAGCTGCCATACGCAAAGGAGTGCGTTAAGCTCCTCGGCTTTAACATCGTTGAGTTAGAGGGCTATGAGGCTGACGATATTATCGGTACGGTTAGCCGTATGACAAATGAAAATGTACATTCCTACATTTTGACGGGTGACCGCGACTCCTTGCAGCTCATTAATGACAACACCTCCGTTGTCCTTGTTAAAACCAAGGAGGATATTGTATATAATGAGGAAAAATTCACGGGCGAATACGGTGTTACCCCAACGCAGTACATTGATGTTAAGGCTATAATGGGTGACTCCTCCGACAATATCCCCGGTGTTGCGGGAATTGGAGAAAAGGGCGCATTTAAGCTGATTAATGACTTTGGCAGTCTGGACAAGCTATACGAGGAATATGAAGGCTCTACCCTTTCGCAGGGAATGAAGGCAAAGCTTGAAAACGGACGGGAAATGGCATACACCTCAAAATTTTTGGCAACTATTGTGCTTGATGCTCCAATCAAAAATAGCCTTGAGGACTTTGAGTATGAGGGCTTGAAGGCGGCGGAGCTTCGCGCAATGTTTACAAAGCTTGAATTTGGCACCTTGATTAAAAAATTCAACCTTGATGTTGTTACTGCTCCTATTTTTAATGCTATCGAGGAGCCAACAACTCCAAAGGCGACAATTGAAAGAGATTTGAAGTGTGGCTTGCCAGCAAATGTTGAAAATGAACCCTGTGCCATACATTTCTTTGACGGTAAGCTATATGTACACACGTCAAGCGGTGAAAGCTACGAGTATGAGGCGGAGTGCGCCAAAGAATTTTTAAAGAAAACTCCTGTTATTTGCCACGATGTTAAGTCGATTTTAAAGGAATATGAGGTTTGCTGTGTGTTTGACACAATGCTTGCAGGCTATGTTATTTCTCCATCCGACTCCACCTATGCTCTGCCTGCGCTTTCCATTTCATACCTTGACACGGTTTTTGAGGAAAAATACGGCGCGCAGATAATATACTCACTTTATAAGGAAATGAAGGCAAGGCTTGAAAGAGATAACACGCTTAATATTTTAACCGATATTGAAATTCCATTGGCTTATGTGCTTTCCTCTATGGAGAAGGAGGGCTTTAGGGTTGATATTAACGGCTTAAAGGAATACTCCCTTTACCTTACCGAAATGGCTGAGGCGCTAAAGCAAAGAATTTATATGCTTTCGGGGGAGGAGTTTAACATCAATTCTCCAAAGCAGCTTGGCGAGGTTTTGTTTGACCATATGGGTCTGCCCCACGGCAAGAAAACAAAGACAGGCTACTCCACAAGCATTGATGTGCTTGAGGATTTGGCTGATAAATATGAAATTGTCAGCGAGGTTTTGGAATACAGAAAGGTTGTTAAGCTGAACAACACCTATTGCGAGGGCTTGACAAAGTTGGCAGATGAAAACGGTAGGGTGCATACAACCTTTAACCAAACGGTTGCAGTGACAGGGCGCTTATCCTCCACTGAGCCAAATTTGCAAAACATCCCTATAAGAACCGAGCTTGGCAAGGCGATGAGAAAGTATTTTATCACCAAGAACGAAAATTATGTTCTTGTTGATGCGGACTATTCACAAATTGAGCTAAAGGTCCTTGCCCATATGTCCAAGGATGCAAACATGATATACGCATTCAGAAGCGGCGCCGATATACACACAATGACCGCTTCCCAAGTGTTTGGTGTAGCCCCCGAGGATGTGACTCCAGAGCTGAGAAAGCGGGCAAAGGCGGTTAATTTCGGTATTGTATACGGCATTGGCTCCTTCTCTCTTTCTAAGGATTTGCACGTTAGCAACAAGGAGGCAAAGCAGTATATTGACTCCTACTTTGCAACATATCCCGATGTGCATAGCTTTATTAAGTCCTTAATTGAGAGCGCTAAGACGGCGGGTTATGCTAAAACAATGTTTGGCAGAATAAGATACATTCCCGAGCTTGCCTCAAGCAATAAGAATATGCAGGCATTTGGCGAAAGGGCGGCTATGAACAGCCCGATACAGGGTACTGCCGCTGATATTATTAAAATTGCTATGATTAATGTTGACAAGGCATTAAGAGAGGCAAAAATTGATGCAAGGCTTATTTTGCAGGTACACGACGAGCTTATCATTGAGGCTCATAGGGACTGTGCCGAGGCGGCTCATAAATTACTAAAGGAAGAAATGGAAAAAGCTATTACGCTTTTAGTGCCATTGACTGCGGATGTGGCGGTTGGTGACAACTGGCTGGATGCAAAATGAGTACTGTTTATAAGGATTTAGCATACGGCAAAATCAACCTGTATTTAGATGTGCTTGACCGTATAGAGAACGGATACCACAACGTGGAGTCCGTTATGCAAAGCGTTTCTCTTTGCGACATTATAGCCTTGGAAATTGACGAGATTGACAGGGAAACGGAATGTGAAATCAGCGTTTTTTCTGAAAACGCAAATGTCCCGAACGATAAAACAAATTTGGTGTACAAATGCGCAAAAAAATTTCTTGATTACACAGGTGTTAAAGGGAAAAGACTCTCCTTTTCCATTCAAAAGCAGATACCTATTGCGGCAGGAATGGCAGGGGGCAGCAGTGACGGCGCAACCGCTATGAAGCTTTTAAACAAAGCACTTGGCGGTCTGCTTTCCTATGAGGAAATGTGTAAGCTTGGCGCAACTGTTGGGGCTGATATTCCCTTCTGCTTAACGGGTGGGACCTGCATTTGCAAAGGAATTGGCGAGAAAATAACTCCACTTTCATCCTTTAAGGATGTTTTCCTTGTTTGCGCAGTTGACTCCTCCTCTGTTTCCACCCCTGTTGCCTTCTCCCTGCTTGATGAAAAATACGGAACAGGCTGTGAACGCTCAAATGATATTGGCATCATTGCCAATGCTATTGAGGACAGAGATATAATGGCTGTTGGCAGACTGCTTTACAACAAGTTTGAGGGAGTAATTATACAGCAAAACGAGAATGTTGAAAAAATAAAGAAAATTATGGTTGAAAGCGGTGCTGTGGGCGCGCTTATGAGTGGCAGCGGTCCGTCGGTTTTCGGCATTTTTATGGATGAAATTTCACAAAATAAGGCGCTTTGCGAGCTTAAAAATTGTTCAATAAATGCTTTTTTGTGCAAAACCGTTTAATTTGTCACTTTCTTGTTGACAAATGATGATTTTTGGTCTATAATTATAAAAATAAATTTTGTTTTCAAAGGAGATTATATATGTCACAAGATTTATACGATTATAAGTTTGGCAGAGAGGGCATTACCTTTGACGATGTGCTTTTGATCCCTGCTAAGAGTGAGGTTGTACCAAAGATGATCAACCTTGAAACACATTTGACAAAGAAAATCAAGCTTAACATTCCTCTTATGAGTGCGGCAATGGACACTGTTACAGAATCCGAGCTCGCTATCGCTATTGCTCGTGAGGGCGGTGTTGGCGTTATCCACAAGAATATGACTATTGAGAAGCAGGCAAGCGAGGTTGAAAGAGTTAAGAGGAGTGAAAACGGCGTTATCCGTGACCCATTCTATTTAGCTCCCGACAACACTGTTCTTGAGGCTGACCAGCTTATGGCAAGATACAGAATCTCCGGTGTTCCGATTTGCGATGAAAACAAAAAGCTTGTTGGTATCATCACCAACAGAGATATGCGTTTCCTTACCAACCTTAATGTTCCCATTAAGGACTATATGACAAAGGACAACCTTATCACTCTTAAGGAGGGCGCTACCCTTGACGATGCAAAGGAGTTGCTTTGCAAGTACAAGATTGAAAAGCTCCCACTTGTTGATGACAACTATGTATTAAAGGGTCTTATCACTACAAAGGATATTGAGAAGGCTAACAAGTATCCAAACACAGCAAGAGATGAGTTTGGCAGACTTCTCTGTGGCGCGGCAATCGGTGTTACCGAGAATGTTGTTGAGCGCGCAGGTGCGCTTTTGGCTGTTGGCGCTGACTTCCTTGTTCTTGACTCTGCACACGGTCACTCCAAAAACATTGTTGAGTGCTTGAAGAAAATTAAGAAGGCTTACCCGGATGCGCAGATTATTGCAGGTAACATTGCAACAGGCGCCGCTGCACGCGACCTTATCGAAGCAGGCGCTGACGCAGTTAAGGTTGGTATTGGTCCCGGCTCTATCTGTACAACCCGTATTGTTGCAGGTATCGGTGTACCTCAGATTAGCGCAATTTTTGATGTTTATGAGGTTGCTAAGGAATACGGTATTCCTGTAATCGCTGACGGCGGTATTAAGTATAGCGGCGACCTTGTTAAGGCTATTGCGGCAGGCGGTGACGTAATTATGGTTGGTTCTCTGCTGGCAGGCTGTGAGGAGAGCCCCGGAGATGAGGAAATCTACCAAGGCAGACGCTTCAAGGTTTACCGCGGTATGGGCTCCTTGGCTTCTATGGAAAAGGGCTCCAAGGACCGTTACTTCCAAGAGGGCAACAAAAAGCTTGTTCCTGAAGGAGTTGAGGGTCGTGTTCCTTATAAGGGTCCACTTTCTGACACTGTATATCAGTTAATGGGCGGTCTCCGTTCAGGCATGGGATACTGCGGTACTCCTACTATTCCCGAGCTTAAGGAAAGAGGTCAATTTGTTAAGATTTCAGGCGCGGGCTTGCGTGAGTCACATCCTCACGATATTAACATCACTAAGGAAGCTCCCAACTACAGCACACATATTGACTAATATAATTTGCTTAACATTAAAGCCGTTCAAAATCGGATACCCGATTTTGAACGGCTTTTTGTTTGTTTTTTATTTTAGTTGAATGTTATTTGACTGTTTTAACTAATAAATAGACATCAAAATTTTCTGCAAGCTCACTTGTATCTTGAATATACAAGTCGTAGAACTTCACATCGTTTATGCTTAGGTAATCATTTGTATATTGCAAGTATTGTTCTACAGTTAAATATAGATTGCCGTTTTTGATTTCCTTTTCGGTGATTATAAAATCATATTTTGGCTCGTTTGGTAAGTAAAGCACAACTCTAAAATCTATTTTGCTGTGCTTGTTGTAATATTCTAAGCCAAAAGATTTTTCAAGCTCTGAGCCTTTTTCAACCACCCATGCAGTCGGATTTTCAGGCAAGGTGGCACTTGCATTATGTGTTACATAGCCGTGCGATGATTTATCGGGAGAAGGAAGTAAGCTTCCTTCATCATCTGCATAAATTTCATCTTCTATATCATTTTTTCCATTCACGGTGATTTGTTGCAATTGCTCTGTGTATTCAACCGAATTTTTGGGAACAACAATAAAACTGGTGTATACATAAGGATCTGCCGGTTGTTCATGTGGAACTTGGTCTTCCGACTTATAGTAATCAAGACATATGTTATATTTGCCTTCACTAAAAATTAAATCATAATACCCAATTAATCTTTTTTCATGTGTATCATCATAGAAAAACTGCTTAACACAAACCACATAGTTTAGATCAAGTATACTTGAATCAAATTCAGTAGGTATAATGTATGTTGACAATTCATCATATGTTTCTATAAATTTTAAGTACGCACCGACTTTTTTAAGTCCGTCTTCACCTAAAGGTATATCAAAGCAGTCAGAGACTTCTTCATATTCTCTTATTTCCGGATAGTATATATCCTTTTCTTCGTATCCTATATATACCTTGTTTCCATGTTTTTCGTGTAAATTAGAATTGATATTTGAGTTGATATCGATACTTGAATCGTTGGATATGTCAGAACCATCATTCAAGCTTATGTCTGTGCTATTGTCAGTTTTGCTATTCGTGTCCGTATCATTTGAATTGCAAGACGAAAAAATTCCTATCAAAATAAACGTAACAATCAGCATTGAAAATAGTTTTTTCATAAAATTACTCCTATTCAATAGAATTTTCATGATTAGATCTCCTTGAATTTAATTAGTTTAGTCTTGATTTTTTTAACGCCTGTACTGTTTTTTCTATTTTTTGGAAATCTTTACAATTACATTATACACTATTTTTTTGTTCAAAATATAAAATTTCAAATGAATTTACGGTGAATTTTTAGTGAAAATGCGTAAATTCTCAAAATATGATAAATTTTAGGTCGAGCCTTCTCGTTATTTCCTTTATTTTGTTAATAATTAATATTTTTTTGATTTTCTATTGACTTATTTATTTTTTTGTTATAAAATTTAATTACTACACTTTTTGCACAGGAGATTTCAATGTTCAAGGGATTCAAGAAAAACGATAACTATTTCATTATTGCTGTATATGCTTTTCTTGTTATTGCTGCCTCAATTGGTTTGATTTGGTTGCTTGTTAATTTCAGCACCATTACAGGCTGGGTTGGTGATGTTATAACAGCTATGTCATCGTTTATATACGGCTTCGTAATAGCTTATATCTGTAATGCCATTTACAAAAAGCTGCACAAATATGTGTTTAAATTTGTGAGCAAGAAAAAGCCGCGCCCAAGGCTTAGAAAGGCGCTTTCTATCGTATTTACTTATATTATTTTCGTTGCGCTTATTTCTCTGCTTATTTTGGCAATTATCCCAAGCATTACGGAAAACATCGAAAAGCTTATTAACGAAATCAGTGATTATATAACAAACATTGAAGGCTGGCTGCACGACACGCTGACTACTATTTCAAAATATATCCCTGCAATTAAACCGGATGATGCCATTAATTCAATTTACTCCTTCTTCTCTCCTACTGAGGGTGAGGGTATCTTTGGCTCCATCCTTGCTTTTGTTGCAGATAATATAATTGCTATAGGTACTACGCTTGTTAACCACATTTTCTATATTTTCGTTGGCTTTATCCTTTCCATCTACTTCCTTATTTACAAGGATATGATGGTTGCAAAATGTAAGAAGGTTTTCTGTGCCTTGTTCAAGGAAAAGACATACAAGCGCATTGTTGATTTTGCAAGGTTCAGCGACAAGACATTTGGTAGGTATATGCTTGGCGCTATTGTGGACTCTGCTTTGGTTGGAATTATTCTCTTTATCGTTCTTGCCATTTTGCAGTACCCATTGGCTCCTTTGATTGCCGTAATTTGCGGTGTTACAAACATTATTCCTTTCTTTGGTCCGTTCATTGGCGCCATTCCGTCTGCTTTGCTCATTTTGATTGCTACAGGTGATATCTTCAAGGTTATCATTTTTGCGGTTATCGTTTTGGTTCTTCAGCAGATTGACGGTAACCTTATTGCCCCACATATTCACGGTGCATCAACAGGTCTTACACCTATTGGCGTTATTGCTGCCGTTACATTTACCTCACATGTGTTTGGATTTATCGGTATGGTAATTGGCGTTCCGCTTTGCGCTGTAATTGCTTACTACATTACCCTTCTTATCGAAAAGAAGCTTAAGAAAAAGCATTTGCCGACACAAACGGAATATTACCGTGTGGCTGATGTTTATGAAGATGAGAACTTTGCCAAGGCAAGATATGCCTTAGAGGCGGAGGAAAGCCTTGACAACTCCGAAACCATTGCAACCGCCGCCATCAAGGAGGAGGTGCTCCAGGAAATTAAGGAGCAGGTTGTTGAAAAGGTAATGAATGAGGCGCTCGACAACATTAACGAGGAAGCCGAGCAAAAGGTTATTGACGGCGATGTATAAATACAAGCAAAGAGCTGATTAATTTCAGCTCTTTTTTGTTTATTCTTCTCTTTTTGGCAAATAATAAATAAAAACAAAAGGAGAATTGCAAATGAAAGCAAGAATTTACTCTATAAAAGCACGAGAAATTATTGACTCTCGGGGGACACCTACTGTTGAAGCAACCGTAACCCTGTGCGGTGGCTACAGGGGTACTGCCTCCTCACCCTCCGGGGCTTCCACAGGCATTTTTGAAGCGCTTGAGCTAAGGGACAAGGAAAAAAGGTATTTTGGCAAGGGAGTTTTAAGGGCGGTTGAAAACATAAACAAAATCATTGCCCCCAAGCTTGTTGGCAGTAAGGGCGCAACTGTAAGGTATATTGACAAAAAGCTAATTTCCTTAGACGGAACGGAAAACAAAAGTAGGCTGGGAGCGAATGCAACCCTTGCAGTTTCCTTAGCCTTGGCAAAGGCGAATGCTAAGGAGCTTGGTGTTCCGCTATACAAGTACATTGGCGGTATTTGCGCGGAAAAGATGCCCATACCTATGATGAACATTTTAAACGGCGGCGCCCACGCAACAAACAACCTGGATATACAGGAGTTTATGATTGTGCCCTTCGGCTTTGATGAGTTTAGCCAAGCTCTGCGGGCAGGATGCGAAATTTACAACGAGCTAAAGAAAATACTAAAAGGCAGAGGTCTTTCCACATCCGTGGGTGACGAGGGAGGCTTTGCGCCCGATTTAGAGAGCCACGAGCAGGCTATTGAATTAATTGTTGAGGCGATTAACGGCGCAGGGTACGACACGGACAGGGTGAAAATTGCCCTTGATATTGCCGCCAGCGAGTGGTGGGAGGGGGATGGAAAATATATGCTCCCAAAGCAGAAAAAGGAATATACAACCGCTGAATTAATTGATAAATGGAGTAGCTTAATAAGCAAATATCCTATTCTCTCCATTGAGGACCCCTTAGGGGAGGAGGATTACGATGGCTGGACAGAAATCACAAGCCTCTTGGGCAAAAGAGTGATGCTTGTGGGGGATGACCTATTTGTAACGAATTCAAAAAGGCTAAAAATGGGCTTTGACAAGAAAATGGGCAATTCTATTTTGATAAAACCGAACCAAATCGGCACTCTTACCGAAACATTGGAGGTTATTTATATGGCGAAAAGCAAAGGGTATAACACCATTATTTCCCACCGTTCGGGTGAAACGGATGACACCTATATTGCGGATATTGCCGTTGGAACAAACGCAGGCTTTATCAAAACAGGGGCACCCTGCAGAATGGACAGGGTTTCAAAATACAACAGACTGCTAAGAATTGAAGAGGAAATTTACAGAAATGTTAAATGAGGGAATTTTCCCTCATATACATATATTAAATAATTAAATTATTTTTAAAGTTAACTTGACTTTATAAAAGTTATATGTTATACTATTTGCGTGTGAATTTTACACAATATTTAGCCAAATACAAGCTGTGATATAAGGTCATACTATCCGGGGCGGTAGCGGTGCCCTGTACCTGAAATCCGCTATAGCAGGGGTGAATTCCCATTTTGAGGGATATTCTTGTGTGGTCAGCACCTTTAACAGAAGCGTTGACGGATGAGTCTTGCGCAATTGTCGGCTGTGAACCGTGTCAGGTGGGGGACCAAGCAGCACTAAGCAGTTGTGATGATGTGCCGCAAGAGTGCTTGTCTCGAGCAGATGCTAAGGGAACGCGCATGTAAGGATATTTCGATCTTTGGGTGTATGATCTTATATGACAGCTTGTTTTTTATACCGAGCAAAGTACAGAAAGGAGCTTTTTATGCATCAGGCATTATACAGAAAATACCGCCCTGCCGTGTTTGACGATGTGTACGGACAGGAGCATATAACATCAATTTTGAGATATGAAGCTATGCATAGCTCCGTATCTCACGCATATTTGTTCTCCGGATCCCGCGGAACAGGTAAAACCACCTGCGCAAAAATTCTTGCCAAGAGTGTAAACTGCCTTAACCCTAAGGACGGAAATCCCTGTAACGAGTGCGAAAACTGCCGAGCTATTGACAGCGGCAACACAACTGACGTTATTGAAATGGACGCTGCCACAAACACAGGTGTTGACTACATACGAGATTTGCGTGAAAATGTTATGTACACCCCTGCAATGCTGAAAAAGCGCGTTTACATCATTGACGAGGCGCATATGCTTTCCGACAGCGCTTTTAATGCTCTTTTAAAGACAATCGAGGAGCCGCCTGAGCATGTTTTATACATTTTTGCGACAACCGAGCAGCATAAAATCCCCGCAACCATAATCTCCCGTTGCCAGCGCTTTGAGTTTAGGCGCATTTCACTTAAGTCCTTAGTTGAAAGGCTTATGTACATTGCCAAAAACGAGAACATTGATTTAACCGAGGAGGGCGCAACTCTTATTGCAAAAACCGCACAGGGCGGTATGCGTGACGCAATTAGCTTAATGGAGCTTTGCGCAGGCTCACACAAAACCATAACTGCCCAGCTTGTTAACGAAATCCTTGGTACAAGCTCATATGACAAGATGTGCCGGGTTGCTAAAAATATTGCAGAAAAGAATTACGGCAAGCTATTTGAGGCTATAAATGAAATTGTTACATCATCAAAGGACATTTTGGTTTTCTTTGCTGACTTGACCGCCTTTTACAGAGATATGATGGTTCAAAAATCCAATGTGGCTCAAAGCTATTTGGAGCTTTTACCCTCCGAAAGCAAGCTCCTTTCAGAAACCGCTTCTCTTTTTAATATGGCGACGCTTATTTACCACGCAACATTACTTGATGAGGCATATGCCAATATGCTAAGAAACCCAAGCGGAAAGAGGCTTTGCGCGGAAATCACGCTTATGAAAATGTGCGACCCTAAGCTAAGTGACTCAAATGAAGCAATTCTTTCAAGGCTCGCCGGCTTGGAGGACAAAATTACCCTTTTATCAAAGGGCGCAATTGTACAAGCCCCCGCGCCTGTAATCGAGGTAAGCCAAGAGACCGAGGAGCAGATAAACCAAGAGGCGATGACCGTTAGTGAGAGTGAAAGCCCGAAAGCAAGCGGCGACACGGGCTTGACCGAAATTGAGTGCTGGGATGATATAATTGCCAAGGTAATGGAAAACGACGCCCCTGCAGGAAGCTTTTTGCGTGGGTCAAGCTGCTATTACTCAAGCAAGCACCAAGTATACTATTTGGTTGCCTCCAATCCGTTTGCGGTTCAGCTTTTGAATTCGGATAAAAATTTAAAAAGCATATATAATGCTATGCTCCTTTGCGACATAGAAATCGGTAGCCCGTCACAAATAAAGGTTACCGCTAAGAAGGTTAAGGACATTGTTTCCGACCTTGATGAGTTTTGATTAAAATTGAAGTTATAGAAAGGAAATTATTATGAGAGCTAATATTCCAAAGGGTCCGAGCATGAACGAAATGCTAAGACAGGCACAAAAAATGCAAGAGGATATGCAAACCAAGCAGGCAGAGCTTGAGGAAAGAGAGTACGAGGTTAGCGCAGGCGGCGGAGTTGTTAAGGTTAAGATTAACGGTCGCCGTGAGGTTTTAAACATTGATATTGCTGAGGAGATTGTTGACCCTGACGATATCGAAACCTTGTCCGACATCCTTGTTGCGGCTGTTAACGAGGCAATAAAAAAGGTTGACTCCACCTCTAATGAGGAAATGGGCAAAATCACAGGCGGTACGGCAGGTATGGGCGGTATGATGGGTATGCCCGGCTTATTCTAATGGATAGCTTGGTTAAGCCATTGCAGGACCTGGTTGACAAATTCCGTTCCCTTGACGGGGTTGGACAGAAAAGCGCAATGAGAATGGCGTTTTCTATCCTTGATATGCCCGATGCGGATGCTTACGCCTTCGCACAGGCTATTCTTGATGCGAAAACAAAGATAGGGCTTTGCTCTGTTTGCCAAAACATTTCAAGCGAGGAAATATGCCCCATTTGCGCCTCAAGCACCCGTGACCACAGTGTGGTTTGCGTTGTTGAGGATTACCAGGCGGTAATTGCCCTTGAAAAGGTTAAGGAGTTTTCAGGCGTTTACCATGTTCTCCACGGTACAATTTCTCCAATGAAGGGAATTGGTCCTGACCAGCTCAAAATCAAAGAGCTTTTAAACAGAATCAATAACGATGACATAAAAGAGGTTATCGTTGCAACTAACCCAACAGTTGCGGGCGAAGCCACAGCTATGTACATTTCAAGAATTTTAAAGCCACTTGGGCTTAAGGTAACAAGGATTGCAAACGGTCTGCCTGTTGGCGCTGACCTTGAATATGCAGATGCTGTTACTCTCTACCGAGCTATTATGGGTAGACACGATATTTAACTTTTTAGACTGGAATTAATATGGAATACATCTTTTTTGACATAGAATGTGCCAACTGCTTCCACGGTCGAGGAAAGATTTGCTCCTTCGGCTATGTAATTACAGATGAGCAGTTTAACATCATTTCAAAAAATGATATTTTAATGAATCCTCATTCAAGGTTCCATTTGTGCGGTCACGGAAATCACCCCGGAATCACCTTGGGGTACGATGAAAAAACCTTTAATAAATCCCCCGACTTTCCTAAGCACTACAAAAAAATCAAGGAGCTTCTTACCAAGCCTGACCGTTTGGTTTTCGGCTTCTCTGTTATGTCCGACGCAGGATATATAAAAAGCGAGTGCGAGCGCTTCCACCGGGAGCTGTTTGACTACAGCTTTATTGATATACAAAGGATATACACCGATTATAAGGGGCTTGACAACACCCCGTCCCTTATCAAGTGTGCCCATGAATATGGCGTTGACGACACACAGGATGTACATAGAAGCGATGATGACTCATACTTCACTATGAGGGTGCTAAAGGGCTTGTGCGAGGAAACAGGGTTAAGCGCCACTGAGCTTATTGAAAAATACCCACACTGCAAGTGCTGGTGCAAGGGTGGCGAGCTTGGATCTGAGTTTTTAAAATACAAGGAATTATTAAAGGCACAAAAGCTGACCAAAATGGAAAAGCTGACAGGAAGCCCACGCGCAAACTGGGTACACTCCTCCGAAAAGAATGCTGAGGAGCTTTCAACCTACATTAAGCGTGTGTTTGTTACCCGTTCCTCCCCTTCTCCACTTTGCGGAAAGAAGGTGTGCATAAGCTCCCTTTATGAGGAATATCATTTTAACGAAATGATGAATATTATATCACTGCTTGCGTCAATTGGAGCTAAGTACACAAGGCACGCATACTCCTGCGACTACTTTGTTGAGCATAGCATTGTTGACAAGCACGGCAAGGAATATTGCTGCTACAGGCGAGAAAAGGCACAGCTTATTAATGATACCGAGAGGGAAATAACCTTTATTCCCTTAGACACACTCCTTTGCTTACTAAACACCGACGAAAAAAACATTTCCGCCCTTGACAGGAGCAAGCTGACCCCCACAAGGAGAGGAACTAACAAGCCATTTTTCCGTAAGCAAAAGATTACTAATGTGTAAATACTAAATTAAAACGGCGACAATAAAAGTCGCCGTTTTGGTTTTTATAGAAATTATCAAATATAATATGCCCGCAAAATCCAAATGATTTTGCGGGCATATGTTTTATTTAAACTCGTTTAACTCTTCATCAAGCATTTTGTTGCGCATTATCGTGCAGTACTCATCAATAGAATTGGAATCCATAATTTTAAGGTACTTGGCAATTGCTTGAACAATGAGTTCGGGGTTCAGGTTACTCTCATTACCTGCATTTACCACCGTATTTATAACAACAGTGCCGTTTTGCGCCGATGCGTTAAGGGATTTAATGAAGGTACAAATGTCAACCTCTCGCTCTCCGCTTTTAGACTTTTTAGTGATAATGCATTCCTTGGAAAACAGTGAGTTAACATTATCGGCTGTATCAGCCTGTATTTTGGGAGAATGAAGCACAATTGTATAATCCGCATACGCAATGCTTTTAAACTTCACCTCGGGGCTGTATACCTCTAAAACCTCCATTTCCCGTGGGAAATTCCTTTGAACGCGCTCCTTAATTTCCTCAAAGCTCATATAAGAGTTAATTTTGAAGTCCATAAGCTCGCAGGTGCTTTCCACGCCCACAGGCAACGGAAGGGCAAAAACAATCCTTGGCTGGGGGTTAAAGCCCTCACTATACCAAATATCAACCCCTGAACGGACAATTATCCTTTGCATTGTGCGCGCCAAATCAAGATGGGAAATGTACATAAGATCCCCAAGCTTGGTAAACTTTATTCTTACAGGCATTATTTCTTTTTCGGGCACCATGTAAGCTCCTTTCCAAGCCTGTTAGCACCACAGCCCGAGCATTTCTCCTTGCAGTTAGGTGTGGTTTTGCTTTCATATGCTTTTTTGTTCTCTGAAATCATAAAGCTCTTGTTAACTCCAATGTCAATTACATCCCAAGGAAGTATTTCATCATAGCCTATTCTTCTGTTTGCATAGAAGGATGGGTCAATGCCGCATTCCTCAAAAACTGTCATCCACTTATCATAATCAAAATGCTCGTCCCAAGCATCAAAGCGCATACCCTTACCAACTGCGTGGGCAATTGCCTTGGAAAGACGGCGGTCACCCTTGGAGAAAACCGCCTCTAAGCGGGAAACCTTAGCCTCGTGCCAAGTATACCTAACCTTACGGTCTGTAATTTTTTCACCCAAAAATCTTTGTTTGTCAACCAAGCTTTCAAGGGTGTCCTGTGGCTCCCACTGGAACGGTGTATGTGGCTTTGGAACAAAGCAAGAAACACTAATTGTAACCTGTACGGGCTTTTTAGGTCTTACAGGCATTTTATAAAATTCATCAACCACATGCTTGGCAAGAACGGAAATACCCTCAATGTCCTCGTAGGTTTCGGTTGGCAAGCCGTTCATAAAATATAGCTTAACCTGGCTTTTTCCACCCTCAAATGCCAGGCGAACCGCATTCAACAAATCATCCTCATAAAGGTTCTTGTTAATGGCATCTCTAAGCCTTTGTGTGCCTGCCTCGGGAGCAAATGTAAGTCCGCTTGATCGAACACCGCTGACCTTACGCATCAGCTCCTTAGTAAAGCTGTCCGCACGTAAGGAGGGCAAGGAAAGGTTGATTTTATTTTTATTTGTCCAATCAAGAAGCAAATCCGTCGCCTCGTTCAAGCAGGAATAGTCACTTATTGAAAGGGAGGTTAAGGAAATCTCCGTATAACCCGTATTCTTGTATATCTCCTGCGCCTGTGCGTTTAGCACCTCGGCGCTCTTTTCCCTAACGGGGCGGAAAACCATACCTGCCTGGCAGAAGCGGCAGCCCCTTATACAGCCACGGAAGGTTTCGAGCATAATTCTGTCGTGTACCGTTTCGATATAAGGCATAACAGGCTTTACAGGGAAATATGAGGTATTAAGGTCCTCAACCACCCTCTTCTCCACCTTTTTGGGAACATCCTCGTATTTTGGCTCAAAGCGCTTTATAGTGCCATTCTCATTATATTCCACACAATAGAGTGAGGGAACATAGAAGCCCTTTAAGTGAGATGCCTCACGTAGGAAGGCTTGCTTTGAGTATGTGCCATTCTTTTTCATATCAATATAGAGCTGTGAAAGCTCGCAAAGAGCCTCCTCACCCTCACCAATACTGAAGATATCAAAGAAATCAGCCACAGGCTCGGCATTATAGGCACAAGGGCCGCCGCCGAGCAAAATTGGGTACTCCTCGCCCCTGTCCTTAGCAAAGATAGGAATGCCTGCCAAGTCAATCATATTAACGGCGGTTGTATAGCAAAGCTCATACTGCAGGGAAATTGCCATAATGTCAAAATCCTTAACATTGTCTTTGCTTTCAAGAGCATACAGAGGAACGCCGTTTGCTCTCATCTGCTCCTCCATATCATCCCAAGGCGCAAATACCCTTTCGCACCAAACACCCTCCATCTCGTTAAGAGCGCCGTAGAGGATTTTAATGCCAAGGTTAGACATACCTATTTCATATGTATCGGGAAAGCAGAAGGCGATGCGAAGGTCAACCTTACTTTTATCCTTTATAATCTGACCGAATTCGCCGCCAGTGTATCTGCCCGGCTTTTGAACAGACTTCAAAATCGTACTAATATTTTTTTGCATTTTATTTTAGCTTTGGCATTGATAACAATGATGCGAGCATCATAACAACCACAAAAATCATATGGTAGCCAACAATATGGGCGG
Organism: Clostridia bacterium; assembly: GCA_017452475.1. Lineage (GTDB taxonomy): Bacteria > Bacillota > Clostridia > Oscillospirales > CAG-272 > RGIG2000. The sequence continues at coordinate 33,012 of JAFTMJ010000007.1, forward strand.
AGTAAAAGAAGCTTAGCTTACCGAATGTCCAAAGGGCAAGAAGCACAGCGCCGCCGATTGATGAAATTATCTTAATTGCCTTTAATACCTTTCTTGTTGATAAAATCTTCTTGCACACAGGAATCGCCTTGATAAGTGACCTCGACAAGCCCTTGGATACAATTTTACTGTCCTTTGCGGCGGTTGGCTTTGTAACCTCCGTAACGGAGCTTAGCTTAATAACCCTTAAATCACGCTTTTTAAAGGATGTAACCTTCTTTATAAGCTCATTGTTTAGGTTAGGGTCAAAGGAGCGAATTCCAACGCCTGTGCCGTTTTTATTTAAGAGCCTAACTACCCTTAAAAATTCTTCATCAATATCGTACTTAATGAATATCTTTGCCGCAAGCACACCGTTAATTGCAATGTACATAGCGCTTGTGCCTGTCTTTACCTCACGCTCGTTACCAACCTCAATGCCTTGTGAGGTCATACCGAACTTGTCAGCAAAAATAACCTTCTCGTTATCGATTTTTACAACCAAATAGCTCCTGCCCGAGCACATAAACCTAACGCGCTTGCTTGAAAGGATAGACTCGTTTGCGGCGGCATCAAACACCTCGGCAAGTGGACCGCCAACCAAGGAAAATCCGTTTGATGCGTAGTAAAGCACCTTTTCGATTGTATAATCGTTATACACATGGAAGTGCTGAATTTTAATGTTTTGAGGTGGGAATGCGGTGGTGTCATTAACGACCACAACATCTGTACCCGCATACTCGTTAATTGCCTCCTCGCCTATTATGGCAACACCGTCATCAAAGAGCCTTTTGTTTCCTATGTAGAAGGGCACGCTGTATGCACATAGAACGCCGATTGGCAGCATAAGCATAACGCCAATACCCCAGTATGCGGTAAGCTGTGATGCGCTGCCTATACGAATTGCGGAAATAATTGCAAACACAACGGGCAAAATCAGAGCCACAAGATAGTAAATGCCCATAAATTTGCCAATGCTTACATTTGAGTTTGTGTTGTAAAAGAAATTCTTTACAAATCCGGTTTTTCCAACACGGGCAATTTGACCGTTATACTCACCGTTTGAGGTGGTAGTAAATGTGTCATACTCCGCCTCCGCATTGTTCTGCTGAACTCTTTCAAGAATAAACTTTGTGTCCTTGCCCGAAATTGCCCTAAAGCCGTACTCCTCTCTTACCACATTGACAAAGGAAAAAAGAATTGTTCCTACCAAAATTGCGGCTGTAACAAAGTTAAACATGCTTGGACTTGTGTAACCGAAGGAAACCAAAATTATGGAGGTAACACTGTGAATTACGGAAATAATCAAGGCGACAACACCCACAGACTCCGGCAAAAAGTCCTTAGACAATATGGAACGGAAGCCGTGGTACACCTGCTCATATGCAAAAGCGGCACATAAAGCAAGCAAGCCAAGGCTAATGCCTATATGTAGATACGGATAGCTTGAAATATTGAATATGCCCGTTGGCTCGCTTAAAAACAGTGAAATATTTTCTGCAAAGAACAAAAGAACTGTACAAATTATGGACATAACAAGGCGCTTACCTATGCCGCTAACCGCGTAGTCATACATTTTCTTTATATCCTTGTTTTGAAGCCTCTCCCTGTACTCGTAGCTTTCGCCCGTTGCCTCAAGCTCGTCCTCGTCACCCTCGCCCGAGCTGTCCTTTTCCACAACTGTTTTTACAGAGCCGGAATTTTTAATTCCAAATGTCTCCATAAACTTTTTATCTGCATGAGCATTGCTCGCAAACATCTCATCAACTATAAAATTCTCGTCAGAGTCCACATTTGTATCGTGCCAATCGGACATTCTTGAGCTGCTGCCTTGCAAGTCCTCATTTACATTTTCAGTAATTTTATTGAAGATTGCCTCATCGGGGGAAACAAGCGGGATATCCTCACCCAAGGGTGCCGCCTGCCTGTTTTCTGCAATATCCATAGGTATAGTTTCCGGATCGTCAAGCCGTGTTGAAGGAGCCTTTACTTCGCCCTTTTCTTTAATCTTTTTCTCGGCAGATTCAACGGAAGCAACATCCGCAGAGCCGACATTTAGCTTGATTTGAGTAAACTTTTCTTCCATAAATCTCCTTTCAATATGGCTTATTTACCGCGTTGAACCCTTGCCACATGGCAAAGAATAACCGATGCCGCGGTAGACACATTAAGTGAGTTAACCTTGCCGTACATAGGTATGGAAACGATGTAGTCACTGTTTTCCTTGACTATTCTTGAAACGCCGTTACCCTCAGAGCCGAGAACAATTGCGCAAGCACAGTTAAAGTCGGTTTCGTAATACGGGGTGCCCTCCGCCTCGGAGGTGAAAATCCAAACTCCCTTTTTCTTGAGTGCCTCAATTGTTGCGGAAATATTTGCAACCTTTGCAATGAGCATATGCTCAATTGCGCCTGCTGAGGACTTATAAACCGTTGGGGTAATGCCAACTGCCCTACGCTTTGGAATAACGATGCCGTGGGCGCCTGCACATTCAGCACAACGGATAAGCGCGCCCAAATTGTGCGGGTCCTCAATAGAATCCGCAATAACGATAAGCGGCTTCTCTCCCCTTTCCTCGGCTAAGCTTAGCATATCATCAATTGTGGAATACTCCTTCATCGCGGCCTGCGCCACAATGCCCTGATGATTTGCACCTTCAGCCAAAAAATCAAGCTTTTGCGCTTCAACCTCCACAATGGGAATACCCTTTGACACTGCCTCAGCAATCAAAACGGTAATTGAACCCTCGTGGCTGCCGCCCTTCTTTACATATATTTTGTCAACGGTGCGCTCACTCTTAAGCAGCTCTCGTACAGCATTTCTGCCAACGACCATACCGTTATCCTCTTTTTCCTCGTTATTAAAGCCCCTGTTCCTATCGCTTGCACCCTTTGTAAAATTGTTAAACTCTCTTTTTTCAAAGCGGCCTTTATCCTTGCTGAAACCTTTTCTCTTATTTTCCACGATAGCTCCCCTTAATCACATTATTTATCAGTATATTATAACATAATAATTTAACTTTGTACAGTATTTTTTCAAAAATGCAAAAAAAGAGCTTCCACAATAAAGTGAAAGCCCTTTGAAACCAAAAATTAATATAAATATTGAATTACTGATTTTTCTCTGCGAAGCACTCGCTACAATAAACAGGTCTGTCATTGCTTGGCTGGAAAGGAACCTTTGCTTCCTTACCGCACTGTGCACAAACAGTTGTAAAGAACTCTCTTGGAGCTTTTGCTGCGTTCTTCTTTGCATCTCTGCAAGCCTTGCATCTCTGAGGCTCGTTCTGGAAGCCCTTTTCTGCGTAGAACTCCTGCTCACCTGCTGTGAAAACAAATTCAGCTCCGCAATCCTTACATGTTAGTGTTTTGTCCTGATACATTTTACTCTCTCCTCTAGGTATGATTTATACAAGGCTTTTGCCTTTGTAACCGCTAATCAACTGTCTTTTTGAGCTTCGACCTAATCCTGTAAATTGCATTGTTCACAGACCTTACGCTCCTGCCCGTTAACAAGGAAATCTCTTTTGCACGCCTACCCTCTAAGTAAAGAGAAAAAATCCTTTTCTCATACCCGGAAAATGAACTTTCTGCAACCGATAATAGCTTTTCACTAAGCTCCCTTTGAACAACAGTATCCTGTGGGGACCAGCTATTTTCTGCCCCAACATTACTTTCACCCTTTTTGCGCTTAAGTGACCCCTGCTTACGAACACAGGACACAAGCTTATTCCTTATGCAAACCTTGGCAAATGCGCCAAAGGTAACACGTTGCGTTTCCACATCATACCGCATAACCGCTTTATAAAACGCTACCTTAGATTCCTGCAAAAAATCATCAAAGGAGCTATACTCTGTGCTACACATTTCGAAGTACTTACGGGACATACTGTCCATAAGGTTTTTATATTGCTCACAAAGCAGGTTAAAAGCGGTATCATCCCCAGCCCTTGCCTGTAAAATAAGCCCAATATTATCCATACGCCTCATCCCGATTACTTCAAATTGCATAAATGGGTAAAAGACCTCATATTTCTATGAAGTAATCTTAGTTTATCAAAAAAAGTTGTTTTTGTCAAGTACTTTTTTACATTTTCGTGAAAAATATCAAATTTTAGTGCATTTTTTTGTGCAATATGACAAAATATGGTTAAATTCGATACGATTATTCAAAAATGTAATTCCTATCTCCCGAGAGCAAGGCTAACATACCGCGGAAAACAATTTCCGGCTTTCTTGGGAAATTGTATAAAATTTTGTCCGCCTCCTTTTCACTGTCAACATCCAAGGTAACATCAAGAATTTTCCTGCCCTGCTCTATTATTTCACAGTGAACGCTGTACTTACCGTTTCCTATTGGTGTTTTTGTACAATCCGTCTTTGCGCCCCGCTTAACAAAGGAAAGGTTCCTTATGGCGCTCCTGTAGCTAACCTCTTTTATCCAGGTTGGAATTTGGTCATTTAGCTGAATTGCAATTTCCTCACCTGTTGCGGACACTATGTATGCAGGGTTGCCCGCTTGGTCAACCTCGCCTGAATCAATAATATGCTTTGCATCAACAAGCTCAGTAAAGCAATCCCCACAGTCAAAATAGCTAACCAAATTTTCTTGGTATAGAATTGAGCTTACATCATTAAGCGAAAGGGGATAACCTATCCTTTCCATAAGATAAAGTATGAAAATCTTTATCTCGTTTTTATCCTTCATCGTTTCCATTTTTCTCTCCCGACAATTTTCTTGCTTAATTTATGATATCACACTTTCAAAAAATTATCAATATGATTTTACTTTTCCGAAAAAATTCGAATGATGATAATATTTTCCTTCCGCAAAGCATAGAATTAAATAAAAACAAGGAGTACTTATATGGAGGAAAACAAGCTGGTGCCAATGGGACCTACAGAAATAGTATTAAAGGAGCTGCCAAGAGAGGTTACGGTTGAAAAAAGCAAAAGAAAAATAAGGAAAAGGCGCAGAAGAGTATGGATTTTGCCCTTACTTTTGCTTATTGCCTTGACGGCGGTTTTGATAATTAGATACAACGAGAATATACAAGGCTATATCCAAAGTGTATTTAATGATGAAGAAAATGAAGCAATCAGTGACAAAAACAATACGCAAAGAGTGCCAAGTGACGACAAGACAGTTGACACAAATGACGCTTTTATCCACACATCCCCCGCTAAAATGGAATTTATAAACGAAAGCAACAGACAAATTGACCTAAGCACATTAAGCTATGATTTGCCAAAAGCAACAAATATATATGATAGCTATTCTAAGGAATCGCCTGTTGTTTTAATTGTTTCCTTTTCACCAAAGGAGTGCTATACTACATCAAGCAACTATAATGAAAGCACGGATTTCTACTCAGGCACAAAAAATGTAGGAGAAATTGGCAAGGCATTGTGCGAGGAATTGAATAAAAATGGCATAAATACATTGCATTTTATCGACACAGGGTACAACGGTTCCCTTGTTTACAGCAAGGAAATGTATGTTAATGCAATCAATGATATTTTAAAGAGCAACCCAAGCATATCTTACATAATTGATGTTTCAAGAGGTGTAGATCTCGATTCAAATATGAATATGCACAAGGAAGCTGTAGATGTGGCGGGCGAGTATGTGCCAACTGTTGGCTTAATCTACGGCGGTGAAAACGAAATGTTAGAAAAAAGCGTATTTTTTGGAAATAGCCTTGCAAGCACACTCAACAAAAGCTACACCCTTGTTAGCAAGCAAACCGTTAGTAAATACGGTCTTTTCCAGAGCTTTGGCATACCATCTATAAGAGCTGATATCGGTTCTTTTTCCTGCACATACGAGGAGGCTTTAACCTCCGCTATGCTTTTTGCCCAAGGGCTAACCGAATTATTAAAGTAAAAAAGCCGACTCAGTCGGCTTTTTAGCATCCCCTTAAATTACTTATGGCATCCTTTTTACAAATGCACTTATAATGCTCCTTAACATAGGCGCATTGACTTTGTCTAAGCCCTTGGGAGTATTCCGTCAAAAAGGCGTATTTCAGGTCTTTTATCGACACGTCATCGAGAATTATGTAAAAATTTCTGCTACTCTCATCATAGTAAAGCGAGCTTTGCGCTTTATATTTTATCTCGTTTAGCCTATATGCCACCGACAATAAATCATCAAGGCTTTCAAGCATAAAAACGGAGCTTATGGGTCTTTGCTTTTTCACCGTCTCTTGGGGAATTTTTTCCTTATACATTTCCGCCCCTACCTCCACCTTGCTAACAAATATTTCACAGCCCCCATTCTTACCAAAGAATATTTCGGCAGAAATTTTTTCTCCGTTAATCTTAAATAGGCTCTCTCTTTTTGCATCCACCAAAACCTTAACGAAGCTATTTCTTGTTTCCTTGCTGCTTAAATCTTGGTTTAAGCCGTAACCGTTTGCTTCATTTCTGTTTAAGCTGATTTTCATGGCATCACTACCAATTTTTATAATTTCCATAATCATTCTCCTTTTTACCATTATATCGGCTTTATGCTAATTTGTGCAAGGTGTAATAAATGTAAGCAAAAGCTAAAAATGGAACGGATGATGTTTTTTGTGATATTATTGGCAATCTTGCATTTTTTGGATTTTCAAAAAATATATTTTACTAAGAAACTTTTAGGAGATGCATATGAAAAAGACCTTATTGTTTACAGTAATTTTAGCTTTTGCTCTTAGCTTAACCGCTTTTGCCAGTCAAAAGCTCTCCCCTGCTATTGATGTTATAGCCAATGACTTCTCTATGGTGAAATCCTCGATTGCTTACAACAGTGAAATTGTTTTTGATGTTAGTGACTTTGACAACGCAGTAGGCGCTAATGTTAATTCAATAACCGTTACCTCCTTGCCTAACAAAGGCGTCGGTAGGCTTATGCTTGACAACTTATATGTAGTTGAAAAGCAGGTTATTGACCGAGAGGACTTCTCTATGCTTAAGTTTGTGCAAACAACGGAAAGCGATGCAAAAGCTGTTTTCAAATTTAAGCCAAATGACAGTAGCTATGAAATTGAATGCACCTTAAAATCGCTTGAAAGTGTAAATTTATCCCCTGTGGCAACAAACGGTGAAAGTGTTTCTGCCTGGACTAATATGAACATTTCCTGCTTTGGCACGCTAAACGGCTATGACCCCGAGGGCGGCGCTTTAAGATTTGAGGTTGTTTCCTATCCGGAAAAGGGGCTATTGATTGTATCAAACACTTCAACAGGTGACTTTGTGTATACACCTTATGAAGATATGAGTGGAACGGACACCTTTTCGTACAGAGTTAGAGACGAACACGGCAGCTATTCCGAAATATGTACGGTTAAAATGAAGGTTGAAAAGCCAAGTACCACCTTGGTTTTTAACGATTTAGACAATGAAAGATGCTTAAATGCGGCAATTGTAATGCACGAAAACAGCTTAATGGGAATTATACAGAACAAGGACGGAAGCCTATCATTTAGACCAAACGAGAAGGTTACAAGGGAGGAATTTATTGTCCTTGTTATGAAGGCAATGGGTGCTAAGGAGGCGCCTGCCCTTGATAAGACCCGCTTCGCAGATGATAAGGATATTTCAAAGGAATATAAGGGATATATTGAAAGCGCATATTCCTTAGGCATCATCAGCGGCTTAAGCAAGGGTGACGGAGTTTACATTTTACCGAAGGAAAGCATAACTACTGCAGAGGCGGCAATGATAATCAACAAAATTATCGGTGCCAAAATTGATGCAAGCATAACGGTTTTTGCAGACAGCGACCAAATTCCAAGTGAGGCAAGAAATGCCATAACTGCTCTTACAGAGCTTGGAATTTTAACAAAAGTAAACGGCAAAATCAACCCAAACACACCCCTTACAAGGGCACAAACCGCACAAATCCTTATGTCCTTGCTCGAATACAGAGGAAAGCTTAACAAATAACATAAAAAAACAGATTTTCGGAGTCGAAAATCTGTTTTTTCTTATTTAATTTGCATTTCCTTAATCTTCTTTTCATCGGGGGTAACATATGCGGTCCAATTCACATGGTAAATAACATATCCCGGCTTTGAGCCGGCAGGCTTTTTGACGTGCTTTGCGTTGGTGTAGTCAACGGCAATATTGTTGCCCTCCGCCTTGGAGTAATATGCGGCAATTTGCGCAGCCTCGGTAAAATCTACCTCGCTTGGCTCCTCCTTGCATTGCATAACCACATGAGAGCCCGGCATATTTTTAACATGGAACCACCAGTCGGTTTTCTCCGCAATTTTCGTTGTAATATAGTCATTTTGCGTATTGTTTTTGCCGCAAAGCACCGTATATCCGCCGCTTGTTTTAAACCTTAAGGGCTTTGGGGATTGTGACTTGGAAATATTGTACCCCTTCATCCTGGAGGCGTAGCCACTATGGTATAATTCATCCCTAATTTGCACCAAATCACTCTCTCCGTCCGCTTTGGTAAGGGAGTCAAACACCGTTGCAATATATTCAAGCTCCTTTTTACCAAGCTCCATTTGCTTTTGAAGCTCTTCCTTTGCTTTTTTGAGCTTTGTGTACTTTTTGTAATATCTTTGGGCATTTTGTGACGGTGAAAGGCGGCTATCAAGCTCGATTTCCACTTCGGGACAGCTTTCATCGTAGTAATTAACAAGCCTCACCCTTTCCTGCCCGCGCTTAATTGCATATAAATTCGATGTAAGCAAATCCGCAATCATGCGTATTTCCTCTGCCTTATCGCATTGGCTTAGCTCCTCTGCTTGGAGTGAAAGCTTTTTAACTATCCTTGCCTCCGCATTTGTAAGAAGCCTAAAAATGTCACTTGATTTTTGTCGTATCCTCTCGTTTTTACCCTTCTTTGTAAAGAAGGCATCCACAAGCTCACCAAAGCTGCCTTGCTCCGCGCAGGTGTAGCTTTTACCGTAAAAGTCAAGGGGAGTGTATGAAAACTCCACCGGCTCGCCCGCATCGTTTGACACAAGGTACGGCTTTGCCTTATTTTGCCTTACACTTTCGACAATTTCAAAAAAAGTGGCGACAAGTGTCTGTTTTTCACATTCCTCAAGCAAGCCGTCTATGCTTCCCGACGCACGGTACGCCACCTGCCTTGCGGTGGACATGGCAATTCCTGCAAAGGTTCCGCTTATAAATTTGTCAATTCGCATACTCTTTGGTGCGTTTCCAAATGCATTATCAATTTGTTGGGCTGTAACAGTTGATGTATCAAGCTTGTCCTGCTTCGGCGGAAGCTCATAGGTCATACCAACCAATAGCTGCCTTTGCATGCTTACCGAAAAGTCAACCGCCTTTAAAAGTGCCAAAATCCTTTTGTTAGCATCTGTTAAAATAATGTTGCTGTATTTGCCCATTATTTCACAAATTAAATATTTTTTCGATTTAAAGCCCATCTCATCATAGGCATCAAACTCAAGCTCACACACACGCTCAAAGCCAAGGGTCCTTGCCCCTGTCATTTTAGAGCCGTTTAAGTGCTTCCTTAAAAGCATACAAAGCATTGGCGCCTTTTGTGGGTTTTCCGCTTGAGTTGCGGTTATATTTATTCGTGGGCAGTTTGCCCCTGCGTTAATTAAAATTTTAAAGTTCTTTTCCTTAGAGTGCATAAGTAGCACAAGCTCATCGTTTGCAGGCTGGTAAATTTTTTCCACTCTGCACTCCCTGTGTGACCCTATTTCATTAACCACACAGTTAAGCATTGCCGCGTCAAAAGCCATAAAAGTTCTCCTAACTGTTTACTGTTCCCTCTAATTTTACTACATTTTCTGCCGTATGTCAAACAAAATTAATATTTATTTTCAATTACATATAGAAATTTCGTTAATTATATGTTATAATATATTCTAAATAATTATATCTTACGCATTCGATCACAAGAAAGGAACATTTATGGCAAAATACACTGAAATGTCTGAAGGCTTTACCCTCCCTATGCTGCCGCTTGTGGGCGCGGTTTTTGCCTTTCCAAATATATCAATTACAATAGACATATCCGACCCAAAATTAAAGAATGCGGTTGAAGCCGCTGAAAAAACCGACACATATGTTTATCTTGTTACACAGAGTAATCCGTTTTTAGAAAAGCTTCAAATTGAAAGCCTGTATCCTGTTGGCACCATTGCCAAGGTTAAGCAGGTTACCAAAAGAGGGCCAAAGACAACGCTTGCATCCTTCGAAAGCATTTGCCGCGCCGAGCATACCAGCATACATTATGCTGGCAGCTTTTATATGTGCAATGTAACCGCAAAAAGGCTTGACATCAGCGATTATGATGAGGATATGGAGCAAGCAATGCTAAGGGTTCTTCGTGAGAAAACCAAGGTGGCGGTTTCTATGTTCGCCTCTCCATCAAAGGACCTAATGGCACAGTTCCAGGCGGTTGACGACATTGACTTTTTGTCCGACTTATGCGGCGCTTTAATTCTTACCCGCCCAGAGGACAAGTATGCTCTTTTAGAGGAATACGATAAATTTAAGCGCGCCCAGCTTGCCATTGACCTAATGGACAAGGAAATCAAGATTATTAAGCTTGAGGGCAACATAAAAAGAAAAACCAACGCAAAAATTGATGAAAGCCAAAAGGAATATTACCTGCGTGAGCAGCTAAAGATTATTCAAAACGAGCTTGGCAACGACTCGCAGAGCGAAAGCGAGGAGCTTTACGAGCAGATTATGGCTAAGCGCTTCCCAAAAAGAGTTGAGGAAAAGCTGCTAAAGGAGCTTTCAAAGTTTAACAAGGCGCCCTTTGGCTCACCTGAGTCTGCGGTTTTGCGTACTTACCTTGAAACCTGCTTGGAAATCCCATTTGAGAAGTTTTCAAATGATGAAACAAGCGTTGCAAATGCCCGCAAGGTGCTTGAAAAGGATCACTATGGGCTTGAAAAAGTGAAGGAGCGCATACTTGAATTCATTGCGGTTAAGGAAATTAACCCGGATGTTAAGAACCAAATCATTTGTCTTGTCGGCCCTCCGGGTGTAGGTAAAACCTCCCTTTGCTCCTCTATTGCAAAGGCACTTAAGAGGAAGTATGTCCGTGTTTCCTTAGGCGGAATCCGTGACGAGGCTGAAATCAGAGGACACAGGAAAACCTATGTTGGTGCAATGCCCGGCAGAATTATTAATGCCCTTTGCGAGTGCAAAACCGCAAACCCGCTTATGGTGCTTGATGAAATAGACAAGATGACCTCAGACTCAAGGGGCGACCCTGCCTCTGCCATGCTTGAGGTGCTTGACAGCGAGCAAAACAAGTCCTTCCGCGACCACTTTGTGGAGATGGAAATCGACCTTTCCCGCTGTATGTTTATTGCAACCGCCAACACCCTTGAGGGCATTCCTGCTCCACTTATCGACCGTATGGAAATTATTGAGCTTTCCTCTTACACTAAGACGGAAAAGTTCCATATTGCAAAGAACCATCTGCTCGGCAAGCAGCTAAAGCTCCACGGCTTGAACAAGAGGATGTTAAAGCTTAGTGACGATGCTATTTATAAAATCATCGACTCCTACACCGCCGAGGCAGGCGTGCGCGGACTTGAAAGAATTATTGCCTCCCTTTGCAGAAAAAGCGCAAAGGAAATAATTGAAAACAAGGCTAAGACCGTAGCAATAAATGCTGACAACCTAAATAAGTACTTAGGCACTGAAAAGTATGAAAGCGAAAAAATCGATGAGGACAACCAAATCGGTGTAGTTAACGGTATGGCATACACTTCAATCGGCGGCGACCTGTTAAAGGTTGAGGCCTCAGTTATGAAGGGCAACGGCAAGCTCCAGCTAACAGGAAAGCTGGGCGAGGTAATGAAGGAATCCTGTGAGATTGCCATTAGCTTTATCCGCGAAAATGCTGAAAGGCTTGGAATTGACCCTGACTTTTACGCAAGCTCCGACATACATATCCATGTGCCCGAGGGGGCTGTGCCTAAGGACGGTCCGAGCGCAGGTGTAACTATCACCACCGCACTTGTAAGCGTTCTTGCAAACAGACCTGTAAGACGTGATATTGCAATGACAGGTGAGATTACCCTCCGTGGCAAGGTGTTGCCAATTGGCGGCTTGAAGGAAAAGACCCTTGCCGCTTACACGGGTGGTGTTACCAACATTATTATTCCCAAAAAGAATGAAAAGGACCTTGAGGATATTGATGCTACAGTCAAGGAGGGTGTTAACTTTATCCCCTGCTCTACTGTTTTTGATGTTTTGGATGTCGCCTTCGCTGAGGAGGAGGTTATTGCCATTATTCGCAACAATGTCCCAAAATTAGTTAGAAATGAAAGTAAATGTAAACAATGTAAGCCTAAAAATTAGTGCAGGCAATCCAAGCCAATTTGTAAGAGTGCCTTTGCCCCAAATTGCATTTTCAGGCAGGTCGAATGTGGGCAAAAGCTCACTTATTAACACCCTGCTTAACAGAAAATCCTTAGCAAGGGTTAGCTCTGCCCCGGGAAAAACCATAACCGTTAACTTTTACGATGTTGACAAGAAGCTTTTCTTGGTGGATTTACCCGGCTACGGATATGCGAAAAGAACTAAGGAGGACCAGTTAAAATGGTCCACATTGGTTGACGGCTATTTTACCAACAACCCTAATTTAGACCTGTTACGTCTTGTTGTTCAGCTTGTGGACTCAAGAATTGGACTTACCAAGGATGACAGGGATATGGTTGAGTTTTTAAACCAAATGGAGCTGCCTTATATTATTGTGGCGACAAAAACAGACAAGCTAAACAAAACCGAGCGAGAAAAGGCGGTTAACTCCTTAGTTACCGACCCCTCTATCGCGCCCGGCACACAAATTATACTCTTTTCCTCCGAGAGCAAGGAGGGAAAAGCCGATGTGTGGGATGCCATACTTCGTTATGCCTTACGGGAGTGACAATGGATTACATTATTGATTTCTTGTTGGAGCTTATAATTACTGCTCCTATCATACTGTTTGCGCTTACATTCCACGAATGCGCCCACGGCTTTGCCGCATACAAGCTGGGCGACCCAACTGCCAAGTATATGGGCAGGCTAACCCTAAACCCTTTAAAGCATTTAGACCCTATTGGCACTATTTGTATGCTCTTTGCGCATTTCGGTTGGGCAAGGCCTGTACCGATAGATATTAGCAATTTCAAGCACACAAAAAGGGATTTGGCTCTTAGCGCCTTGGCCGGACCTGTTGCTAATCTGCTCCTTGGCTTTATCGGTTGCTTTTTATATGTTTTAACCCTTAATCTTTTGCCTGACTATTTTACAAGTGAGATAACCTTTAATCTTGCAAGGATTTTGGTGACCTTTGTTTACTATTTAGGCTGGTTAAACATTTCTCTTGCCCTATTCAATCTTTTGCCCATCCCTCCCCTTGACGGCTCAAAAATTCTTTACGCTTTTTTGCCGCCCAAGGCAAACAACTGGTGCAAGATGCACGAGCGTGAGATTGGGCTTGGATTTATGATTATTCTTATTGTTGACTCAAGGCTACTGGGCGGATACATCACCTACGGGCTTTCATTCGGAGTTAACGCTGTGTTTGACCTTTTTGTAAGCTTATTTCGATTAATGTTTTAAGGAATATTATGGAACAAATTATTTATAAAATCGAGCAATTTGAGGGACCCTTAGATCTTTTGTTAAGCCTTTTGGCAAAAAACAAGATGAGCATTGAGGACATACAAATTGCGGTTATTTGCGACCAATATATTGAGTATATTGAAACTGTACAATCCTATAATATTGAGCTTTCTGCGGAGTTTTTGGTAATGGCGTCTCAGCTTATGCTTATTAAGAGCAGGAAGCTGCTACCACGCGCAGATGAGAACGAAAAGGACCAGGACGAGGAGGAGCTTAAGTTAGCGCTTTTGGAATATGAAAGGGCAAAGGAGGCTTCCTCAAAGCTTGGCAGCCTATACTCTATTTACAACGGCAGAATGGAAAAGGATACTGATGAAATTCCTGCTGACCGTTCTTATGTTGCCGAGCATGATGTGAATCTATTATCCTTAGCGCTTATGCGTATTATCAATACAATTGAAGCAACCGATGAGGTAGCAAGCGAAAAGATAAAGCCCCTTATAAGCACAAAGACCGTTTCGGTTGGAGAAAGAGTTTTCTTCATTTTGCGTGTGCTTATTAACTGCGGTGACCGCGCGGATGTTATGGAATGCTTTAGCGATGTTGTAACTAAGCACAAGGCGGTTGCCACCTTTATGGCGCTGCTTGAAATGCTAAAGGCGGGCAGGATTTATATTGAGGAGCAGGATTATGCGGTTGAGGATGAGGACGGCGTTATCAACCTTAACAGCGGTGTATATATTTGCTTGAAAAAAGGGAAACTAAGTAAGCAGGAGAGCTAAGATGGACAACGGACATACTATTGATATTAATAATACTGAGGCTGCCATTGAAGCTATTCTCTTTGCAGCCGGACACCCGATTACATATGAAAAATTGGCAGAGGTTTTGGACCTGTTTGAAAGCCAGGTTAAGGAAAAGGTTATTGCCTTTGCCGAGGAATACAACAACGATGAGAAAAAGGGCATTATGCTCTTGACCTTTGAGGACAAGTGCCAGCTTTGCACAAAGGAGCAATACCTCCCCTGCATTAAGGATGCTCTTGGAATTAGGAAGGGCGGCAACCTTTCCGCTTCATCACTTGAGGTTTTGGCAATAATAGCATATAACCAGGGCATCCGCCCCGTTACCCGTGCCTTTGTTGATATGGTCAGAAAGGTTGACAGTGCGTACATTGTAACAAGCCTTTGCGAAAAGAACCTTATTGAGCCTTGCGGTCGTCTTGATGCACCGGGCAGGCCCCATGTATACAGAACCACATCCACATTTTTAAGGTGCTTTGGCATTGACTCCTTGGAGCAGCTACCATATGTTGAGCTGCCTATGGCGCAAAATGAGGGTGAGATTATTCCCCTTGATATTGAAATTCCCGAGCCACGCAAGGATGAGGGCGATGATGCAACCGAGCAAAATGACATTAAAACGAATACTAACGAGCCGGATACCGTTTTAGATGAAAGCGAGTCTTTAAGCAGCACCGATATCGAAAACAGCGAGGAAGAAAACGAGCTTGACACAGAAACCGAGGACCAAGAGGACTAATTAACCTTAAGAACCGTTAAATTAAGCAGAAGGAGGGGATACAATGCCAATATTTGTATATGTTTTATTGGGCATTGCCCTGCTTATTACCGGGTTACTGTTTTCAAGAGCTAAGGTATATATTATTTATGAGGATACCCTGCAGGTATATGCCAAATATCTTTTTTTGAAGTTTCACATTCTTCCCCCTAAGGAAAAGGAAAAAAAGAAAATCAAATA
>JAFTMJ010000022.1 GCA_017452475.1 Clostridia bacterium
CGGAGGCAAGAAAAAAAGGATTTTCGGACACTGAAAAAGTGCCAAAAACCCTTGTAAAATAAAGAAAAACGAGCAGAAATAATCTACTCGTTTTCTTGGTCTGAGTGACAAGACTTGAACTTGCGGCCTCTACCACCCCAATTGAGAGAAAAACGATGCTGTAAAGGAACGGAGATAGAAAAACAACCAAGAACCTTTCTTAGTCAGTTATATTGGATCATATAACTTTTTGTGTCAAAAACGGAAAATCTTTTGCGGCTTGGCTTCGAGCGGATTTCGCTCTACAAAAGAACATCTTTATTAGTTCCGTAAAAAATATCATTGTGAAAAGAGAGGCGTTGGCAGATGTTTTCAAACTTTTCCCAGGAAATATATTCGGCGTCCATTTCGTAGGAGTGCCCCCAAATGTACAGAAGCGCAGGCGTTTCACTTTTCAAAGCCAAAAACTCCTCAACTATCTCCTCCAGTCGCTCATCAATGTAGTGAATAGTAGGATTAAATCTAAGTAAATTATCCTGCGCATCAAAGCTATAGGTTGATGTAATAGTCCTTGCCAGCATAATGCCCGTGTTATTCTCTATAATTTCAGCAACACGGTCGTTATTGTTTTCCCCTCCGCAAGGGTATGCCATGCTCACAACCTCGTATTCGCAAAGCCTTGATAGGTTCTGCCTGTCCTTTTCAACCTGCCTAATTATTTCCTCATCGGTGCAGGAGGGCAAAAATGGGTGGGTCAACGTATGCGCCGCAACCTCGTGCCCTTTGTAAATTTCTTTGATTTTGCTTGGCTCAACCTTGTCGTGTCGCACGGTCCTTCCGTTTCTGTCAAGGGTACCGCTAAGTCCTAAAAACTCAGAATTCAAATTAAATGTAGCTTTCAAGCCATACTTGTTTAAAATTTTAATCAATCTTATATCTTGCGTTACGCCATCATCAAAGCTAAAGGTAACCGCCTTATTCTTACCGTTCCACATAAAATCTCCTCATTTAATTAATCCATAATCCTTTGCGCAGCGAATAAGACCGTCCTCAACACTGCTAAAAATCACGCCGTACTTTCTCGCCTTTTCACAGTTCATCCATAAATTCTGCCGTGAGGGCGCATCCTGAACTCTAATATCCTTATCGATAGCTGACAAAAAATTCTTTGTTATTTCGTACATGGATTTCGTTGTTTCGCTGCCGAAATTGTAGGCTCCTCCGGGTAAAAGTGCAACCCTTCCCATATTTTCCGCCACCTCTTTTACATAGGTTATGCCTCTGAACTGTTGGGAGCTGTATTGCACCGAGTCAACCGCGTTTAAAATACCCATAAAAAAGTTTGACTTTTTTAAATAATAGTCGTACATCCACTCCGCGCGGAGCATAACCGCATTTGGGTCAATGTCAAGCACCCTGTTTTCCATCTCCAGCTTATGCCTTGCATAGGTATTGCCGGGGTTCACCATATTCTCGGTGAATGGCTGTTCGCCCTTGGCACCGCTGTATACTTGGTCTGAGCTAAAGCATATCAGCTTTATTCCCCTTGAGGCCTTTGCTAAATATGTAGGTATCAATACATTGGCATAGTAGGAAGCATCCGGGTCGTTTTCACACTCGCCAATGTCAGAAATTGCCGCAGCGTGTATAATGGTGTCCGCTTGGCTTTTTTCTACTATGCGCTTTATATCATCTTCGCCTAAACCTTTAAGCGAAGGGCAGGCAATAACATTCTCGCACTCACGCATTATCTTCCCACCAACAAAACCGCTAACGCCTGTAACTAAAATCATATATGCCTCCCAAGAGAATTCTTATAGTAATTATATCACAGAAATATGTGCTTTTCAACGAAAATAAAATGATTATTAATATTGAAAATTAACTTTTCTTGTGATATAATCACCGTTAGATAATTTTTGTTGGGGAGGAGAAGATATGTCAACATTCGTAACAACCCTTAGCCAAATTTCATATTTGTTTTTGCTAATCATTGCAGGCTTTGTGGTAATGAAGGTGTGCAAGCTGCCATCTATGGCAACAAATGTTCTTTCCAAGCTGGTAAGCACCCTGTTTATGCCTGCGCTGATTTTAACTAACTTTATGGATAACTTCACTGTTGCCCGCCTAAGCTCTGCTTGGCCATTTGCCTTGGCAGGCGTAATTGTGGTAACAATTTCAGTTGCCATAGGTATGATAATATCTCGACTTACCGCAAAGGATGACTATCACCGCAGAATACATTCATACTGTCTTGCGTTTTCCAACTTTGGCTTTATGGGCACTGCGGTTGTTTCAACCCTAATGCCCGAGCTGTTTATGTCGTATCTAATCCTTTGCACCCCAATGTGGGTTGTTAACTATTCTTGGGCTGTGCCTGCACTATTAATTCCAAGCGAAAAGAAAAAAGGATTTAGCTTTAAAAACCTTCTAAATCCACTTTTCATCGCAATGGTAATAGGAATTGTAATAGGTATGACAAGCTTGCCGATTCCGAGCTTTTTGGACGTGTCAATAGATGCGCTCAGCAAATGTATGTCACCGAGCACTATGCTTCTTACAGGTATGTGCGTGGCAAAAATTGATATTAAGCGAGTGCTTAAAATTAAAAGCATCTACATTTTGAGCGCCCTAAGGCTTTTGATAATTCCTTCAATTTTTTTGTTGATATTACTCATATTTAAAATTGATTACGGCGTTAGCCTGTGCGTCTTGTCAGTACTGTCAATGCCCCTTGGACTAAACAGTGTAGTAATCCCCGAGGCATACGGAAAGGACACAAGCGAGGCATCAGGCATGGCAATCGTTTCTCACTTAGCCTCTGCCCTCACTATCCCCCTAATGTTCGCACTATTCAATATGATAATGTAAAACTCGCCTGTCAAGTAAATTGGCAGGCGAAAAATTTAACGAATATAAAAACTAGTGATTTACTATTGATTTGATGACCACAAATGCAATATGCACTTGGCAAAAAAAGCAATTGTATTGCAAAAGCAATTATTATATAATTAGTCTAGCAACAACTTGCAAGAAAAATATTGCAGATTTAAGGAGCGCGGTATGTTAGATTATAAACACGACAAATATGCATCGTTTAATAGCGACTTTCTTTCACTTACATTGAATAAAAAAACAGGTGGCATTGCCTTTTTCGGAGTTGAGTCAGGCGGAAGAGATAGAGATAAGCACGCCAGCTTTAATGTAATGCTTCCGGGATATGGCGGCGTGTTCGGTGCGTTCAAAAAGGATAAGGCGGAAAAATGCGACTTTGACGAAAACAAAGCAACATTTGAAAACAAAAGTGGTAGCGGTGTTGCGTATAGTATGAGGGATGACCGCACAATTGACTTGGAGCTAAGCAACCCCACCCCAAACGATATTTATTCTACAAGGCTCTCAATTAAAACTGCGCCACCAACAATTTGGACAAGCAAAATGCCAAAAAAGCTGAAAAGCAAAAATCCTTTAACTATCTTTAAAACAAGATACGAGCTTCCTTTAATGATTCATTTCCCTGATTTTGGTAGGGTTGAAATTTCTGCAACAAGCAGTGATGTTTATTGCGTAGAGGAGCTACAGCTTTCCGCTGATTTTAACGGAATAGAGCTTGGCTACAAGAACTATTCCTTTAACCACAATCGTATGCACTCATTGCATTACGGTAGCTCATACCTAAAATTTAAGTCAAGCAAGCCAATTGAAAAGCTTGGCTTGACCTTTAGAGTTATGGAAGAATGCTACCCGAGCTTTCCGCTTGAAAACGACCCGAAATATAACGGTCTAAAGCGCAACTGGCTTAATGCCTTCGCTATGAACCGTGAGCTTTTTGATATGGGTGATAACATCTATTTTCACGGCACAGGCCACTTGGCAATGCATATGAAAGCCGATCTTTTAGAGGTTATGAATGATGACAACGAGCAGTTTAAAATCATTCGCCGCACCTTCGAAAGGCAGATTGAGAGGAGCTTTTTGAATTGCCAATCCAAGGAAGGCGAGGTTAGCGTTTGCTGCTTCAACCGCGAAAAGAAAAAAGGCGACGGTTGCGCCTCCGACTCAACGCCCGGCGCTATAATCTCCTTGATGGGCATTGCTAAATGGAATCTTCCGTTTGTGAAAAAGCTTTTGCCAAACGCAATCAAAGCGGCAGACTTCTTAATGACCTTTGATAAAGACGGCGACGGTATTTTTGAGGTTCCGTACCCGGGCGACTATATGGGTCAGCCTTGTGAGGAAGGCTTTTACTGTAACTGGTGGGATAACTTCTCGTTCGGTCACAAGGATATATACTTTAACTACCTTTGCCATCGTGCCCTTCGTGAGCTTTCCGAGCTTTTGTGCGGTCTTGGTATGGAGGCTGCGGCAGAGAAGTATCAAAAGCAGCTTGCTGTATTTGATAAAAATTTCTTTGATACCTTCTACAATCCTGAAACAGGACTTATGGCGGGCTGGATAAGCAGAAACGGCAAGGTTCACGACTACGGCTTTACTTTCGCGGTTTCTATGGGAATTAACGAAGGCTTAATTCCAAAGGAAATCGGCAAAAAAATGATAAAAACCCTCCTTTCATATATGAAAAAGGAAGGCTATGGCGACCTTCGCTTCGGTATCCCGGGCAACGTAATGCCTGTTGCCCAAACCGACACAATTGATTGGCCCTGTATGTCTGACTGGGGTCAGTACGAAAACGGCGGCGTAAATGGTATGAACGGCTTCCACTTCTTAACCTCTATGTATAATGTGGGTCTTGAAAAGGAGGCAGATGCGATTTTTGAGGCAATTCTCAACACCTATGAAACACAGTTTACCCACTCGGGACTAATGCCGGGCTATGTAAAAAGCGTAGACTGGCGTACCAAAAACGGCGTTCCCTGCGGCTACAACTACCTTGCGGATAACTACTATTTCCTCCTTGCCGCTTACGCAGGCAAGTGCAAAATCCCCCACTCCGCAGTTGCAAAATAAAACTAAGCTCCTGACAGAACTAACTGTTGGGAGCTTTTGTTTTCCAAAAGCTTCATTGTTAAGATAACAGACAACAAAAAAATCACAAAAATTTTTAAAAATATACTTGACAAAGTTAAAAAAAGGTGCTAAAATAGGCGAGCTTGCGAAGGAAAAAGGCGGCAAAAAGCCTTGAAAAACAAGGGCGAAACAAGAAAATGAAAAAAAGTTTAAAAAACTTAAAAAAAGTACTTGACAAACCCAAAAGCAAGTGATATAATAGCAGGGCACTGTGCAAAGCAGTGTACGAAACAGAACCTTGGAA
>JAFTMJ010000023.1 GCA_017452475.1 Clostridia bacterium
TAGCAGAGAGAGACCCAGTTGAACCCCGATTTTATACGGTAAATCTCGTCTTACTCTGTGTTAAAAAAACTTGAAAATTTTTTAATTGTCTGCGTTTTTTTGCCTTGATTAAGCCAAGATTTACTCGTCTAAAATTGCGAGCACCAAAAACGCTTATTTTAAGATGATTTTGGCTGAGGCTTGACATAGCCATACTAAGTATTGCAAGGAAAGACTCGGTCAAAAGCGCTGGAAATAAACGCTTTTGGCGGGGTTCAACCGGGTCTTTCCTCTGCTATTCCAAAGGAAATGAGAGATTTGTTTGGGCTGAAGGGCGCAGCGGAGCTTGTGGTTACAGAAAAAGGAGTATTGATAAGAAGCCCTGAATATAAGCTTGTAAGAAAATAAAATTACCTCTGCTTGACTTTTTACAAGCAGAGGTGATTTTATTTGTCAGATGGCAAGCTTTTTAAGAAAGTAATCATAGGTGGCAAGGAGCAAATAGCGGAGGCGATATAGGAAATTGGTTGTGAAAGCTCGATGCCCAAAATGCCTATAAAGCTTGGTAAAATCAGACACAGGGGGATGAAAAACAGTCCGCCGTGAAGGCAGGAAAGGATAAGGGCGGTAACGCTTTTGCCAATGCTTTGGAAAAGCATTGTTGTAACAACGGAAACGGGAAAGAACAAAAGCGCAACACAGTAAAACCGAAGCGCCTGAGCGCCTATATCAACTACTGCGGACTCCTTACGGAAAAGACCGATGATTTCGGGGGCAAAGATGAAGCAGAAAATAGCAATTACACTAATTAAAGCAGTGCCAAGACCTAAGGTGAAAAGGGTCCCCTTTTTAACTCGGGAGTACTTTTTTGCGCCGTAGTTGAAGCCTGAAACAGGCTGAAAGCCTTGACCGATGCCTAAGCCCACGCTGAAAATAAGGTTTGAGGTTCTGCCCACATAGCTCATAGCGGCAATTGCCACATCTCCAAACGCTTTTGCTTGCGCATTCAGCACCATTGTGGAGGCACTGTTTAAGCCCTGCCTTGCAAAGCTGGGTAAGCCCGTTAAGGTAATCTCCCCAAGAACCTTGAAGCCCTTGTGAATTTTAAACGGTGAAATTTTTGATTGGGTTTTGCCAAGAAGGAAAACAGAAAGCAAAATTCCAAAGGAAATATATTGGGAAACGGCGGTGGCAAGTCCTGCGCCCTGCGCCCCCATATCAAGGGCAAAAATAAACACAGGGTCAAGGATAATATTTAAAATGCCGCCTGTTGTAAGCCCTATCATTGAAAGCGTTGCCATACCCTCGTATCTTAGGATGTTATTTAAAACACAGGAGCCTGTCATTGCAGGGGCGGCTATTAAAATCCACATTCCGTAATCAACGGCGTGGGGCAAGATAGTTTCCGTGCTACCTAAAAGGCGCATAAGAGGCTCTAAGAAAATAAGCCCAAATAGCATTATGACAGCACCGCACAAAATGCTTACAAAAAAGCCTGTGGAGGCATAGGTTGTAGCTCTTTCTGTGTCCCGCTGACCAAGCAAACGGCTGATTTTGCTTCCTGCGCCGTGGCCGAACATAAAGCCAAACGCCTGCAAAATTGCCATAATACCGAAAACTATGCCTGTGGCGCCACCTGCCGCAACGCTTATTTGGCTAACAAAATAGGAGTCCGCCATGTTGTAAATGTTGGTAATAAGCATGCTTATGGTGGTGGGTATGCCCAAGGTGATAATCAGCTTGGGTATGGATGTTTCCGTCATTTTTATATATTTACTGCTTGCACTGTCCATTGCGGTCCTCCTTTCGTTAGGTTAATTTATGCGTTTTTATTCTATATAAAGCTTTATTACTTCATCAACAGGGTCAAGAATTGGGAAGGGTGGCATATGAACGAAAATGTTGTTTTCGCCATCGTAGCTATCCCTGTTCCAAGGCTCTGCCATGCTAAGTAGGCTACCGTCGCTTAGGCGGGTTGCCATTTTAACCTTGTATGGGAAGTTTGTCATTGAAATTACATCCTGGTTAAGGTCAATTGCGTGGAGGTACACCGCCTTGCCGTTTTTGGTGATGCGACCCCATTCCGGTTTTGGATAGTCTGCTATTCCGCAGCCGTAAATGCTCTCGCCGTGGAGGCGCATCCACTCACCAACCTCGGTTAGGATTTCAATACTTCTTTTTGGGATGTTACCTCTTGCGTCGGGGCCCACATTTAAGATTAGGTTGCCGCCCTTGGAGGCGCACTCGACAAGCATACGGATAACGTGCTTCGGGGATTTATAGTTCATATCCCGTTGGCTATATCCCCAGTTGTCATTTAAAGTCATACAGGTTTCCCAAGGGATTGGGTTACCGCGGTAGTCCTTAACCCCACCTGCTGGAATCATTTGCTCGGGGGAGCCGAAATCGCCTGCGTAACAAACAGGCTCGTCCACCTTAATATCCCCGCCGATGCGGTCGTCAATTATAAGGTCGGGGTTTATCTCCCTTGCCATTTTTACAAGCTCGGTGGCACCCCATTTTTCACCTGTCATCTCCCCGTAGTGGAAGTCAAACCACATAATATCGATTTTGCCGTAGTTGGTCAAAAGCTCCCTCACCTGGTTGTGCAGGTATTTTACATAGTTGTCAAAGTTGATTTTTTCATCCTTGAATTTCTCGTTGTTGCGCATTGGGTGGTGCATATCCCCGTATTTGGGATAGTCGGGGTGGTGCCAGTCTAAAAGGGAATAGTAAAGTCCAACCATAATTCCCTCTTGGCGAAATGCCTCAACATATTCCTTAACCAAGTCTCTTTTGCAGGGGGTATTTGTGGACTTATAGTCTGTATATTGGCTGTCAAAAAGACAAAAGCCATCGTGGTGCTTTGTTGTCAAAACAGCATATTTCATTCCTGCTTCCTTAGCCAAGCGCGCCCACTTTTTAGGGTCGAAATCAACAGGGTTAAAGCTGTCAAAATAAGGCTGATAGTCCTCAACCGTTACCTCGTCCACATTTCTTATCCATTCCGAACGGGATGCTCTTGCGGGGATTGCGTAAATTCCCCAGTGTATAAACATACCGAAGCGGCGGTCCATTAAGGGCTGAACCCTTTTAATTCGTGCAGCATCCATAAAATAAATCTCCTTTAGTCTTTTGTTATGTTATATCAAAATGTTAGCACAAATGAATGCACAAGTCAATACAAAATAACTGAAAAATTAACGCAGGGCTCGGTAAAGAGCCCTGCGCAAGTGTTTATTGCTTGTTGTCTGTCCACAGGTCGCTTTTGCTTGAAGCGGTTGCGCTGCTGCTTGAATTCGTCGTGCTATCACCTGAGCTTGGGGTATCAATGCTTGAGCCTGTGGCGCTATCACTTGAATTCGCTGTGTCTAATGTGGAATTTACCGTACTGATGCTTGTGATTGCGGGCTTTGACTGCAATGTGGGGGTGTCCCCGCCGCAGGAGCAAAGCAGAACAAGAGTGGACAGCAAAATTAAGGTTAAAACCAAAAGCCTTTTCATATTAATGAAACCAATGGGAAACGCTGAATATTGCGCTTTTGTCCTCGCCCTGGTCAACGCCCTCAAGGGCGGCAACCTGATAGCCTCCGCTTGCTAAAATAACATCCTCGGCTTTAATGCTTTCAATTTTAATTACGGGTGAAATATATTTCTTATTCATTTCCTGCCTCCTCTATAAAAAGATTGTCAATGCAGTTCCAATATTCCTGTGCAACCTCTTCGTCTGACAAGGCGCAGCCGTAAATCTTAGCCTCGAAAAGCTCGTAGTTTGCGTAAAGGCTAAGCTCCTCGTTATTGTACTGTGGGTTATGACCGATGCCAATGATGTAGTCCTCACCCGCACCGCCCTTGAAGGAGCCTGTGCCGTAGTCGGCGCTTGCAACAAGCATACCGTTTATGTACAGCTTCATTATGTTTGTTTCAGCATTGTATGAGCCCACAATATGGAGCAAATCTCCTGCTATTGCAACAGGCTCAGTGCCACTCATATTAGATGTTGATGAGTAAGCGCCTGTTCCGTTTGAGTTCGGAGATGTGGAGCCGATTTGGAAGGTGAGCTGACCGCCTGCCTGCTTGCGCAGGTAAAGGGTTGTTCCGCCGCTGTTACAGGATGTAATAAGTCCAACGGTTTGACCCGGCAGCTTATCAAGACGCAAGAAGATTTCAAAGGTTGATGAGCCCATAACGAACTCGCCCCACTCACTGTCGGAGGTGATGTTCTTGAAATTAAGGGTCATATAGTAAAGCTCCTTGTATCTGTCGCCTGTGTAGGTGGTGGTTGTTGACTCTAAGCCGTTATGCTGAACCTCTGTTTGGGTAAGTCCGCCGCCTGTAACGGTTACTGTTGCGTTGCCCATAGCGTCGGTAATTGTTCCGCCACTCATATCTAAGTCGAAGTAAGCGTCGGGAACATCAACGGGCTCGCTTGGGCGGCTAACCTCAACTCTTTCGTTTTCTTCCGGCTCTTCAACTTCAATGTTAGGGAGCTTTTCACCGTCATAGAGCTTGCCGTCATATGGCAAGTAAAGCTCAACGGTTGCTGCGCCTGATACAAAAATTTGCTTTACAGTCTTGCTTTCCGTGATAAGGAAAAAGTTTGCGCTTGCGCCTGCGTTTGAGTTGTACCAGGAAAGGGGTGCAGGATACAAAACATATGTGGGGTCTGCATAGAGATAGAGGGTTTTGATTGTGCCGTCGTTATTTAAGCCGTGGTGGGCAACCTGCAAGAAGTCAGCCTTCAGGCTTTCGCCGTATACGCTGTTAAGGCGGGACGCGCCAACATCGGACACGTCGCCAAGGAACAGCATCTTCTGCCCTGCAATAGTTACTGTAAATATGGTGGATGAGGAGTTGAAGTCATAATTTGCAACGGTGCTTGGGTAAAGGTCCTCAAGAGTTTGCAAAATTTCCACCTCTGCATCTGCATAGTAGAGCTTATAGCCGCTGTGGAGCTTAACTATTTCTGTGCCTTGCAGGTAAGTGGATATTACATTTTTGAAATATGTGTATCTTTGCTTTGAGCTATCAAGCATATAGCTTGAGCCGCTGTTTCTGATATCCTCGTCGGTTGGGAAATTGTAAAGAAGCTGCTTGATAGTGACATTGTTATAATACTTTTCAACAAAAAGGTTGAATGTACCGATATGGTCGCCGTGGCAGTGGGTGAAAATCCAGCCTGCAATAACGATATCATTACCCTCGCCTGCTAAGGCAACAAGGGTTTGGTAAAGCTTATCAGCCTCTTTTTCGTTATTGTCGCACCAGCCACCGTCGATTATGAAGAATGTGCCGTCGGAGAGCTGAATTACATAGGACATACCCTCAGCAACGGATGCCTCTAACTTGATTTGTGTGATTGATGGGTCAGTTACCTTTTCAAAGGTGGGCTTGGTTATGTTTGTTGGCAGTGTAGCTTCTGTTTCCGTAGAAATAGTTACCTTGCTGCTGCTTGAGATGTAAGCGATATTCATAAGGAGTGCATCCTTTTTATAAGTGTAGAAAAGATTTCCGTTAATGGCATTTTCACTAACCTTTTCGTATCCGGCTTCGTTAAGGCTATATAAATAGGCTTTTAGCTCGCTTAGGTCGGTGCTGCTGATTTGGAAAACAACTGTGTCGCCGCTGCTGACACTCTTTGTAAATGTAGCACTCTTGTGGCCGTAGCCGACAACGCCGTCAATTTCTATTTTGCTTTCGTAGTCTTTGAGGCTTGCAATGTGGTTAAGTGCCTCAAGGGCTGTGTCATTGCCTGCAAAATCCCCATCATCAAGGGTGGCCTCAGCCACGCGGACAATGGTAACTGCGTTTAGACCTGTTTCCAAAACTGCAGAAGCAAGCCTGTCGGACATAACGGAGTTGACAAGGGTATGGTGCTTTTCGCCGTTTCCTAAGTCAACGGTTATGTAGCCGAGGATTACAAACTCGGTATTATATGCATCCTTACTATCGGGGAAGCCTGTCAAAGCAAATCTAAAGGAGTGGTAGCCCTCACCCTTTATTGAATCGGTGTAGGAGTACAGTATTTCGCCGTTCTTCATAGCGGGGGCAAAAACAACCATACCGTTTTCGGCAGCCTCGCAAGAGAACAGCTCGCCGTTTAATGAAGCAACTATTTCCTTGGTGGAAACAACTGTGCCGTATTCAAGCTTCATTCCCGAATAGCGGGTGAACACATTGTAGGCGGATTTGTTCAAATGGAACTCACCGCGGATGCCTGAGCCGCTGCCAAGGTAAATGGCAACGCCTGCAGACTCAAGCATTGGAGAGGATACGGTAAAACTTTTTCCGTTTGATTTGCCAACATAGTTATAGCCTGTGATATTAAAATATCCGTCAATACCGTAGCCGTTAAAGTTGCCTGCGGTTTCGCCAAAGTATTCGCCAATTGGTGTGTTATCGGGGCTGGTGGAATAAAGAGTGCCTGTGTTAAAGCAGTTTTTAAGTGTGCCGCCGTTTGCGTGGCCGCAAATACCTGCCACATTACGACCCTCGCCGTAAATTGGACCGCCGTTATAGCAATTGGAAATTACAACGATGTTTTTTCCATCGTTCCAAATACAGCCTACAATGCCGCCCATATCAAGACCGTTGCTTAGGGGGTTCTTGCCGTTAATGGAGCCGTAGTTTGCGCAGTTGGTAACAGTGGCATTGCCGACAACTAAGCCAACGATACCGCCAATATTCTTTCTGCCTGTGACGGTTGCGTAGTTAATACAGCTGTCAACATTTGCAGAGCCCTTCAGCTTGCCTACAATACCGCACACCTTGTCAGAGCCTGTGACTGTACCTTTAACTATAAGGTTTTTGATTTTACCGGAAACAACACCGAAAAGCGCGTCAAAGGTGTTGGTGCCGCTTGTAGCGCCTACAATGTCTACGGTGATTGTGTGATTTCCGCCGTCAAAAACGCCGCTAAAGACATTGCTATTATCGTCTTCGATAGCAACAATATCGCCTGTGGTTGATGATATTTCAATGTCAGCAACCAGCTTGTAATGGGCGGAAAGGTTGCTGTTGATTGAAATGAAGTCATCTGCGGTTTCTACTATGTATGGGTCTGCTTCCGTTCCGCTGCCTGACATGGCGCAGACGGAGACGGTAAAGACGCACATTAGCACAGTAATTATTGCAAATGTCAATAAAATTTTCCTTTTCATATGCTTTCTCCTTGATTTTATTTGCTTCTTATATTATAATAAATATGAACGATATTGTCAATTGTGTGGACTATTATTGACCGAAACGGTCATTTTGAGATTGTATTATTAAAATATTCGGTCATTTCACACATCAAGGGGGTCAAAATGCCTTTTAAAGATAGAGCAAACAAAATACTTGAATATTTGAGCAAGCACCGCGAGGCTACCGTTGAGGAGCTTTGCGCAAAGTTCTTTGTCAGCGAGCCCACAATTCGCAGGGATTTAAGGGCTTTAGCGGGAGATGGCAAAATTGTAAGGACGCACGGCGGCGCATTTTTGACCAGCTTCCCCGGGGAAAGTATTCCGCAGGAGCTTCGCGAAAGGGAGTTCGTTGAGGAGAAGGATATTATTGCAAGGAAATGCCTTGACTTAATTAAGGATGGGGATTCTGTTATGATTGATGCATCCTCAACCTGCTTTCAGCTTATTAAGCTTTTGGAGGCGAAAAATTCAATTGTGCTTATAACAAATAACACAAAGGCTTCATTTGTTTCCGCAAAAACAGGGGTTAAAACCATTGTAACAGGGGGCGAGGTGTCCAAAACCTCCTTTAGCTACATTGGCTCCATTGCGGAGGAAACTTTACGGAAGTTTAATGCGGATATTTGCTTTTTCTCAGTTTGCTCCCTTTCTCCAAACGGGGAGCTGACAAACAATTCAACCTCCGAAAATCAGCTTTGCAGGGTTATGCTTGAGCGTTCCAAAAAGTCGGTTTTGCTTTTAAATTCGCAAAAAATCGGCGAGCCGAGGCTCAACACCCTCTGCCACCTTAAGGATGTTGACCTTGTGGTTTGCGAGAAGGATATTTCCGATAAATTTCCACAATATAAAGAAAAATTTATATAAATCAAAAGAAGGAATTTTGCAAGCTGCAAAATTCCTTCTTTATTATGCTATGCGAAATATAGAACAAATTTGTGACGGATTATAGTCGCCTCTGTTCTATGCTTACAAATGAACAATAGGGCTTAATACAAGGAGCAGAAAGCTTTGCTTTTCCTCCGAAGGCGTACTTGCGTACGACGAGAGGGGAAAAGCGAAGGTAGAAACCAAAATAAATAAAAAGCGGAAAAGCGGAGCTTTTCGACCATTAAAAAAGTAGCAGACAAAAAATAAAGGGTTGTACTAACCGCCCTGTCAGTACAACCCCTATTTATAACCTTTATATTTTGGTTTCGGTTATGCCACGCACAAACAAGCCCTCGAGGGACGGAGGAGGGTAGAGAAAGCACGAGTGCGTACACGTCGACGTACTTTGTACGGCAGAGTAGCAATCGTGGTTAAGAGGCGACATAAAAAATAGGGAATTTGCAGAAATGCAAATTCCCTACATTATTATGCTATGCGAATATAGAACAAATTTGTGACGGATTATAGTCGCCTCTGTTCTATGCTTACAAATGAACAATAGGGCTTAATACAAGGAGCAGAAAGCTTTGCTTTTTCCCCGAAGGCGTACTTGCGTACGACGAGAGGGGAAAAGCGAAGGTAGAAACCAAAATAAATAAAAAGCGGAAAAGCGGAGCTTTTCGACCATTAAAAAAGTATCAGACAAAAAATAAAGGGTTGTACTAACCGTTGTCAGTACAACCCCTATTTATAACCTTTATATTTTGGTTTCGGTTATGCCCTTGTATTAAGTCCTACAATAATTACTTGCGTGGGTTCTTAATAGCAGCCTGAGCAGCAGCAAGTCTTGCAATCGGAACTCTGAATGGTGAGCAGGAAACATAGGACAAGCCAATCTTGTGGCAGAACTCAACAGATGTTGGGTCACCGCCGTGCTCGCCGCAGATACCGATGTGCATGTTAGGTCTTACTTCCTTACCCATGTCAACTGCCATGGACATAAGCTTACCAACACCGTTTTGGTCGATTCTTGCGAATGGATCGTTTTCGTAAATCTTGCTCTCATAGTATGCGGTCAAGAACTTACCAGCGTCATCACGGCTGAAGCCGAATGTCATCTGTGTCAAGTCGTTAGTACCGAAGCAGAAGAACTCAGCGTCTTTAGCGATTTCGTCAGCTGTGATACAAGCTCTTGGAATTTCCATCATTGTACCAACCTCATACTTAAGGTCAGAGCCTGCAGCCTCGATTTCCTCGTCAGCAACAGCAACAACGATCTTCTTAACGAAGTTGAATTCCTTGATTTCGCCAACCAATGGAATCATAATTTCAGGAACGATGTTCCAATCAGGATGAGCGTTCTTAACATTGATAGCCGCACGGATAACAGCTCTTGTCTGCATCTTTGCGATTTCAGGATAAGTAACTGTCAAACGGCATCCACGGTGACCCATCATTGGGTTGAACTCGTGGAGAGAAGCGGTAATATTCTTAATATCTTCAACTGTCTTGCCCTGTGTCTGCGCAAGAAGCTCAATATCCTTTTCCTCAGTAGGAACAAACTCGTGGAGAGGTGGATCCAAGAAACGGATTGTAACGGGGTTGCCTTCAAGAGCCTCATAAAGCTTCTCAAAGTCGCCCTGCTGCATTGGAAGAAGCTTA
The DNA here is from genome assembly GCA_017452475.1 of Clostridia bacterium. Taxonomy (GTDB): domain Bacteria; phylum Bacillota; class Clostridia; order Oscillospirales; family CAG-272; genus RGIG2000. The sequence goes on from JAFTMJ010000023.1 coordinate 9,693, forward strand.
GCAAGAGCTGCTTCTCTTTCTTCAACAGTGTCAGAGCAGATCATTTCACGGATAGCGGAAATTCTGTCAGGCTCGAAGAACATATGCTCTGTACGGCAAAGACCGATACCCTCAGCACCGAAGCGTCTTGCTGTCTGTGCATCAGCAGGTGTATCAGCATTTGTTCTAACCTGGAGCTGTCTGTACTCGTCAGCCCAACCCATAATGATACCAAACTCACCGTCAACGGAAGCAGGAACAGTTGGGATAGCCTCACCGTAAATGTTACCTGTAGAACCGTCAAGAGAGATGTAATCGCCTTCAACATATGTTCTGCCGTCAAGAACGAACTTCTTGTTTTCCTCGTCCATCTTAATAGCGCCGCAACCGGATACACAGCAAGTACCCATACCACGTGCAACAACTGCTGCGTGAGATGTCATACCGCCACGAACGGTCAAGATACCCTGAGCGTAGTGCATACCCTCAATGTCCTCAGGAGATGTCTCAAGACGAACAAGAACAACCTTTTCGCCAGCCTTGCCCCATTCAACAGCATCCTCAGCTGTGAATACAATCTTACCGCAAGCAGCGCCTGGGGAAGCAGGAAGAGCAGAAGCAACAGGCTTTGCAGCCTTAAGTGCCTTAGCATCGAACTGTGGGTGGAGAAGTGCGTCAAGCTGCTTAGGATCGATCATAAGAAGAGCCTGCTCCTTAGTGATCATACCCTCGTTAACAAGGTCAACGGCAATCTTAAGAGCTGCCTTTGCAGTTCTCTTACCGTTTCTTGTCTGAAGCATATAAAGCTTACCGTGCTCAACGGTGAACTCCATATCCTGCATATCTCTGTAGTGGTCTTCAAGAATACTGCAAACCTCAACAAACTGCTTGTATGCTTCAGGGAACATTTCAGCCATTTGTGCGATTGGGTATGGTGTACGAACACCTGCAACTACGTCCTCGCCCTGTGCGTTTGGAAGGAACTCGCCCATGAGCTTCTTCTCACCTGTAGCAGGGTCACGAGTAAATGCAACACCGGTACCACAGTCATCACCCATGTTACCGAATGCCATTGCCTGTACGTTAACTGCAGTACCCCAAGAATATGGGATTTCGTTCTGCATTCTGTAGTAGTTAGCACGTGGGTTGTCCCAAGAACGGAATACAGCCTTAACTGCGCCCATAAGCTGCTCCTTAGGATCGGATGGGAAGTCAGCACCGATCTTACCCTTGTACTCAGCCTTGAACTGGTTAGCAAGCTCCTTGAGATCCTCTGCGGAAAGCTCAACGTCCTGTGTAACACCCTTTTCTTCCTTCATCTTGTCGATAAGCTCTTCAAAGTACTTCTTACCAACCTCCATAACTACGTCGGAGTACATCTGAATAAATCTTCTGTAGCAGTCCCAAGCCCAACGAGCGTTGCCTGACTTTTCAGCCATAACATTAACAACCTCTTCGTTAAGACCAAGGTTAAGAATTGTATCCATCATACCCGGCATGGAAGCTCTTGCACCTGAACGAACGGAAACGAGAAGTGGGTTCTCCTTATCACCGAACTTCTTACCGGTGATAGCTTCCATCTTATCGATGTATTCCATGATCTGTGCCTGGATCTCTTCGTTAATCTGTCTGCCGTCCTCATAGTACTGTGTACAAGCTTCAGTAGAAATTGTGAAGCCCTGTGGAACAGGAAGACCGATCTTGGTCATTTCAGCAAGGTTAGCACCCTTACCGCCGAGAATTTCTCTCATTGTTGCGTCGCCCTCTTTGAAGAGGTAAACATACTTCTTTGTACTCATTCTCTTAAGTACCTCCATTAAAATAATAAACTGAACTAATTGTGTTTGCGAACAGAAGGCGTGACTAAAAAAGCACCTTTCTGTAGACGCACACGATAATTATATCACAAAAATTTATTTAATGGAATATTTTTTTCAAATTTTTCATATATTTTGTGAATTTCTTATAAAAAGCTAAATTTTTCCTCTGCCATTATAATAATATTGTAGGAATTTCACAAAAAACACTTTAAAATCTCAACCGCAATGATGCCGCCCAATTTAAATCCATTTATAAAAGTATCGGCTACTAAATAATCAATCGGGTTGAAATAGCTGCCTATAAGCTACACAAAAAGCTCCTTCAACGGAAGGAGCTTTTTGTGTCTATCTTCTTTTTCTGTTTCGCTTTTGGGCAAGCTGCATAAAGGTTTCAAACCTTCTTTGCTTTTTTCTTGCCGCGGATGATGCGCGGTTATGATTGCCCTTATCCTTGCGGTCCTTTGCGCCCTTGTGTATGACTAAGGGCTTTTTCGGTGCTTCCTCCCAACCGCTGGTGTCCTTTTCTTCCGTGTCCTTTACAAGGCTAAAGGTGATACGGCGGGCGGAAACATCCGCATCCTCCACCTTAATTCTAACCCGTTGACCCAAACGGAAGGTTGTCCTGCCACGGGAAAGGGTATAGTTATCACGGTCATAAAAGAAGCCTTGACCCAAGCTTTCGATTGGTACAAGTCCCTCGCAAAGGTTTTCTGTTTTTGCAAAAAAGCCAAAGGGGGTAACGGAGCAAATAACCGCCTCATATTCCTCGCCTATTCTGTCGTGCATATAAACGCACTTGTAAAGGTCGTCGATATCTCGCTCTGCGTGAACTGCGTTTACCTCGTTGTCACTTGACATTATAGCGGAGCTCATAGCAAAGCTTTCGTATTCACCTATGGTGCGTTCATTAATCTCACCCTTTAGCATAGCCTTGATTATGCGGTGAACGCTTAAATCGGGGTAGCGCCTGATTGGGGAGGTGAAGTGGCAGTAAAATTCTGTGGACAAGCCGAAGTGTGGCTTTTGCACAGAGGAGTACCTTGCCTTCATAAGAGAACGGAGCAGAATTGAGGAAACGATGGGATAACAACCTCTTTCCTTGGCGCTGTCCAAAACTTTGGTAAGCTGGGAGGAGGTGATTTTATTTTTTGTTCTCAGCGGATAAACATCTACGCCTAAATTCCTTGCAAAGAGGGAAAAGGCTTGTATCTTTTCCAAATCCGGCTCATCGTGAACACGGTAGACACAGGGCATGCCTGCGTTATAAAGATAGGAGGCAACCGCTTCGTTGGCGCATAGCATAAATTGCTCAATGAGCCTCTCTGTTTCGCCGCGCTCTGCCTTAACTATCTCTATGGGGTGGCCGCTTTCGTCAAGGATGATTTTGGTTTCCTCACTTTCAAGCTCCATAGCTCCGCGGCGGCTGCTCTTGTCACTTAAAACCTTATAAAGGTCGTACATTTTGTAAAAATCCTCAAGGACGTGTGCGTATTTTGGATAAAACTCGCTGTTTTCGCCGTTTTCGAGAATGTGGTTCAGCTCTGCATAAATGCCCTTGATTTTTGACCTTATAACGGATGGCACAAGCTCACAGTACAAAATGTTACCGCTTTTGTCAAGGGTTATGATTGCGGAAAGGGTAAGGCGGTCCACCCCTTCGTTCAAGGAACAGATGAAGTTTGAAAGCGCCTTTGGCAGCATTGGCACAACCTTGTCTGTAAAGTACACGCTGGTGCCGCGCTTAAACGCCTCATTGTCAAGAGCAGAGCCTTTTCTCACATAGTGGGACACATCTGCAATGTGGACACCCAAAATATAACCGTTTTCCGTTACCTTAATTGAGATGGCATCGTCTAAGTCCTTTGCCTCGTGGGAGTCGATGGTGAAAACCACATCGTTTCTAAAATCGCGGCGCCCTGTGTGGATAATTTCTTCCTTTGATACCTCATCCGCTTCCCTTAACACACTGTCAGAAAAGGCGGTTGAAATACCGTTTGCGTGCAAAATCGCCCTGTAATTTGCCTCTTGACTGTCAGCCTTTCCAAGCACTTCCGTGATTTCACACCTTATGGGCTCCTGCTCGTTCCTTGGGTAGCTTGTTATTTTCGCCACAACCTTTTCGCCGTGCTGAGCCGCGCCAAGGCTTTTTGTGTCTACAAGAATGGACGGCTTAATTCTTTCATTATCCGGGGTTATATGCCCGCGCATCCCCTTTCCGCTTGGATATAGGGTGAGGGTGCCGATAATTTCCTTGAAGCCGCGGTCCAGGATGGCAATAACCTCAGCCTCGTTGCCCTTGCCGAAAAACCGTGAGCCGCGGTCAAGGCGCTTGCAAATTACTGTGTCCCCATTAAGAGCGCAGAAGGTGAGTGAGGGCGGGATAAAAAGCTCCTCCCCCTTTTCCGTGGTTACAAAGCCAAAGGACCCTTTGGCAGAAGCAGAGTAGACCCCCTTATATTGTCCCGTGCTTTCGGCGGACACGATTTTGTTCTTTTTGGTAAAAGCAATAGAGAAGTCCTCCCCCTCCATTTCGTGGATGGCGCGCCAAAAGTCCCCTTCATCAAAATCGTATCCATTATTATTAAATAAGGATATCATTTCGTTTGGGGTTAGGGGCAGATATGTCTGCGCGGTAACTAAATCCAATATTTCGTTTTTCAAGCTCTTCAAGTCTATCACTCTCCTTACAATAGAAGGTATTTTCGTTCCTATATATATTTTAACACAAAATAAGGAAAAAGAAAACCGCTTGGGAGCATTTTGTCCAAAGCGGTTAAATTTTTATGTACTTGGCAAATTATTCGTTGTCAGGATTTGTGTTGCCTGTATCCCCGCCACCGTTAGCTGTGCTGCCACCGGTAACGCTGCTACCTGTTGTGTTATCACCACTGTCGGCTGTGCTGCCGCCGGTAACGCTGCTATCGGTTGTACCCTCGCCTGCAACACTGCTGTCGGTGCCGCCTGCAGGAACATCAGCGCTATCATCGCTTGAGCTGCCTGTAGTAGAGCCGGAAGAAGCAACAGGCTTCTTTGATGATGATGTGGAAGGAACCTTGGAGGATGATGTGGAATCATCGGAAAAGCCGAAAAATTTTTCCCAATATGCGCCCTCGTCAATATAATCCTGTGTTACGTAAGCTACAACAGCAAGCACAACAAATACGATTGCAACGATTGCAGTGATAAGAGAAAGCTTCTTGTCACGGGACTTGCTCTTGTTTTTGCCGAAATATGTTTCGGAAGCGCCACCTGTGATGGCACCGGAAACACCCTTAGATTTGCCAGACTGGATAAGAACTGCAACGATAAGGAAGATTGCAGATACAAATAGTAAAATTGCTAAAACTATATTTAGTGTAGAAAGGCTAGCTTCAGTCATGATTTTCCTCCGTATATTATTTTTTAAAAACCATAAGCGAAAAGCATTATATCACAAATGTTTTTAAAAATCAATAGCAAATTTAACTTTTTTTAAAATGTTTGATAAATTCGCTAATTTACTTGTGAGAGCCGCAGCAGTGGCAGCTTGAATTCTCTGTGAAGGACGTGTTGTCAGCACAGGAGGCGCAGGTGCCGTAAATAACCGTCTTTCCTGAACTGACGGTGAAGCCGTGGTCATTCAGAATATGGCTCTCCATGCTTTCAAGAAACTCACAGCTTAGGTGAATAAGCTTGCCGCACTTAATGCACTTTAAATGAAAATGCTCGTTACATTCAGTGCCGCCCACATATTGGTAGCAGGCACCGCCGCGCTCGCCGATAACCATTTTTCTGACCACTCCCTCCTGTACAAGCTTGTCAAGGGTACGGTAAATGGTGGCTAAGCTAACCGAAAAGCCCTGCTCCTTAAGATGCGTGCTGATGTCAGAGGCACCCACGTGTGCGTTATTTTCCTTCAAAAAGCTTAATATCGCGTCGCGCTGCCTTGTTGAATACTCCCCACGCATTATTCGTAAATCGGATACTTGTCGCAGATTTTTGTGATTTCTGCGCGGATATAGTCTGCCTTTGTCTCGAACTCTGTTGCGCAAAGCTTAATGAGCTTGCCAAGGACAACCATATCCTCCTCCTTAAGACCTCTTGAGGTAACGGCAGGGGTGCCGATACGAACGCCGCTTGTAACAAATGGCTTTTCCGGGTCGTTGGGGATAGAGTTCTTGTTTACTGTGATATAGCACTCGTCAAGACGCTTCTCAAGCTCCTTGCCTGTAATGGAGAAGGGGCGAAGGTCCAGGAGCATTAGGTGGTTGTCAGTACCGCCGGAAACCAAGTTGAAGCCCTCAGCCAAAAGGGTGTCAGCCAAAGTCCTTGCGTTTTTTACGATTTGCTCTTGGTAAGTCTTGAATTCGGGCTTTAATGCTTCGCCAAAGCAAACTGCCTTAGCGGCAATGGTGTGCATAAGGGGGCCGCCCTGAGTGCCCGGGAAAATAGCCTTGTTGATTCTCTTTGCCATTTCCTCATCGTTGCAGAGGATAAGACCGCCACGGGGACCGCGCAAGGTCTTATGCGTTGTTGTGGTAACAACATCTGCATAAGGAACGGGGTTTGGATGCAAGCCTGCCGCAACAAGACCTGCAATGTGCGCCATATCTACCATAAAGTATGCGCCAACGCTCTTTGCAATATTAGAAATTCTTTCAAAATCAATTACCCTTGGGTAAGCGGAGGCACCTGCAACGATAAGCTTAGGCGCGCTTTCCTTGGCAAGCCTTTCAAGCTCATCATAATCAATAAAGCCATCGTCGTTTACACCGTATGAAACAAAATTAAAATAGCTACCTGACATATTTACAGGTGAGCCGTGGGTCAAGTGACCGCCGTGAGCCAAGCTCATACCGAGAACTGTGTCACCCGGCTTCAAAAGCGCAAAATAAACCGCGGTGTTTGCCTGCGCGCCGCTGTGTGGCTGAACATTGGCAAAGTTGGCGCCGAAAATTTTGCATGCCCTTTCGATAGCGATATTTTCAACCACGTCTACACACTCGCAACCGCCGTAGTACCTCTTTGCAGGGTAGCCCTCAGCGTATTTATTGGTAAGGGGTGTGCCCATTGCCAGCATAACTGCCTCGGAAACTAAGTTTTCGGACGCTATAAGCTCAAGTCCTCTTTTCTGCCTTTTAAGCTCCATATCAACTGCGTTAGCCACGTCAGCATCGTACTGACCGAGCTTGTTAATAATTTCTGTTACCATTTTTTTCTCTCCTTTTGGGTTTCTTGTCATACAATATTATAACTGAGAGAGGCTTCAAAATCAATAGTAAATTTGTTTTGTGTGAAAATTTTGGCGTGAAAACAAGAATTTGAAGCGTAAAAATCAAAAAATCTTGGGTGGAGTGTGAGATTTTTGCCAAATTTAATAAAAAATTTATTGACAAAAAAATTTTAGTGTTGTATAATGAAATTACAGTTTATAATATCATCAAGATAAGAAAGGCGGATGAACAGATGACTAATTTATTTGCTGCCATCGACATTTTCAATATCAACATCGTTGCATGTGCTATTGTTCTTGGAGTGGCCCTTCTTTTGGCGGTACTTTTGCTGGTACTGCGTTGCCACGTTATATATTATGACAGCGAGGATGGCAATTACGAGATTCACAAGGAAAAGCACCCATGGCTAAAGAAGGTGGGTGTACACAGTGCAAGCAAAAAGGGTAAGAGGCTTGTTGGCTGGAGTAAGCAGCCGGGTGGCAAAAACCCACTTACAAAGCATCACCTTGTTTTGTTCCGCACAGTTAAGCTTTATGCTATTTGGGCAGAGGCACCGGTTATTGAGCCTGTTGTAGAGCCAAAGGCTGCAATTCCTGTTGACGAGCTTGATTATAGCGAGGGCGTATTCGTTAAATTTAATTATGTTGACACTCAAACCGAGGAGATTATTGCAAGCGAGGGCTTTAGGCTCAATGCTTCCGTGCCTACCGAGGATGTTGAGGGCTGGGGCTTCACTCCCGATGGAGAGGTGCTCTTTAAGGACGGTCAGGAAAACTATGTTTTCGCTATCAACCTATACCCTGTAGCTGTTACTGAGGACAGTGACACTGTTGTTTCCGACGAGGACTTTAACGGTGAGAGTGTTGTTGACATCTCCTACACAATGTCTGCAACCGATAAGGTTGTTTATAAGGAGTCCCACTACTTTAAGCTTAAGCTTCCGAGCAACTTCGACGGTAACGAAAGGTTCCTTGGCTGGAGCGTTGTTCCCGACGGTGATGTTGTTATCGAAAGAGGCGATATTGATTCTATCTTTACAATTGCGCTTTACTCCATTGGTGAGGCTGCAGCGGCAGAGGAGCCTGCGGTTGAGGAAGTAGCTCCTGTTGTTGAAGAGCCTGTTGTAGAGGAGCCTGTTGTAGAGGAACCTGTTGTAGAAGAAGCTGTAGTTGAGGAAGAACCCGTAGTTGAGGAGCCTGCCCCAATTTACGAGGAGGTTATTGAGGAGTACATTCCACAGCCTGTTGAGGAGCCTGTGGTTGAGGAGCCTGTTGCAGAGGAGCCCGCACCTGTAGAAGAACCTGCACCTGTTGAGGAGCCTGAGGCAACTCTTATTCCTACATATTATGATAATGAAGGAAATAAGATAGACATTAAGTATAGCCGTAGCTTTACTGCTAACCTTATCCAAAGTGAGGATACAGTTAAGGATTACTACAGTGAGCTTAAGAACCACATCCTTTCCTACAAGGGTGTTAAGTCAAGAATCAGCTGGAAGTTTGACAGCTACAATAAGGGCAGAGATCAGCTCTTTAAGGTTAAGCTCCGCGGCAAGACAATTTGTCTGTACTGCGCTCTTGACCCCAATGAGTTTGATGAGTCCAAGTATCACCACGAGCCTATTGATGCAAAGATATTTGAGGATGTTCCAATGCTTGTTAAGATTAAGAGTGGTCTTGGTCTTAGAAAGGCAAAGGAGCTTGTTGACATCACAATGGCTAAGTTCGGCATTGAAAAGGATGAAAAGGCAAAGACGGTTGACTATGTTGCCAAGTATCCATACGAGCCAAATGAGCCACTCCTTGCACGCAAGCTGATTAAGGCACTTATCGCTGACGATGCTGTGGTTGTTATGTCAACCAAGCCAAAGGAGGAGCCTGTAGTTGAAGAGGTTGCTCCTGTAGTTGAGGAGCCTGTGGTTGAGGAAGTAGCACCTGTTATAGAAGAACCCGTTGTTGAGGAACCTGTTGTTGAAGAGGTTGTTCCTGTGGCAGAGCCTGAAATTGAGGAAGAGCCATATGTTGAGCCAGAGGCTGTTGTTGAAAGCGTAAGCGCTGAGGAAGCACACCAAATCGTTGAGGAAAAGCACGTTGAGGTTCACGTTGAGGAGGGTGTTGACTACATCGGTCCTAAGGACAACAAGAAGGCAATTATCAATATTGATACACTTTCTAAGAACTATGAGGCACACGATATTGTTAATATCCAGTCTATGAAGGATAAGAAGCTTATCGACAGAAAGGCTAAGTGTGTTAAGGTTCTTGCAAGGGGCGTTCTTGATAAGCCACTAAGAGTTAAGGGTGGAGAGTTCTCACGCACAGCGGTTGAGATGATTCTCTTAACAGGCGGTCAAGCAATGCACGTTACCTACAAAATCAAAAAGTAATAATTAAAAATGGCTGCCGAAAACGGCAGCCATTTTAATAATAATATCCCCCGTATATGAAGTGAACCCCAAAGTTAGACACTTTTGGAGGTGTATATCACTAACGGGGATATTTCATTTTCGGGCATAGTCATAGACACTACTAGCTACGCACAAGTGCGTTGAGAATTGGCCTGTCAGCCATGCAATTATTACGCTTTGCCATAAATGGCTTTGTAGGCTCCATCGGCTGAGGGAGCTGTCAGCTCTGCTGACTGAGGGAGCGTCTTTACTCTATTCATTTTATTTAGTTATTTTTTGGGTGTCAACTCCTTCCACCGCAAGCGGTCCCCCTCCCTCTCTGATGGAGGCTTTGCACACCTTATTTTTTCAAATTATTTTTTTCTTTATTTCTACTCATCGGTTAGCCGCAACCAACCCATAATTTCTCCTTTAAAAGCGAAAATGCGGAGTGCAAAAACACTCCGCAAGGGTTTATAAATAGCAAAAAGCTATAATAAAAACTCTGTCCTTTTGACAAAGAGATTAGCGGCGAAGCACCGCCTTGCCCCTTCGGCACCTGCTTGTAAAATTACTTCAGGATTCTTGGGAGTGTTATCAAACCACAGTTGCATTCTGCTCCTGCAATTCTCGTATAACTATTTATTAAAGGTAAGATTTTAGCACATTTCCATGGTTTTGTCAAGGAAAATTTCAAAGTATTGCGAAAACATTTCTAAAGGGGAAATTTAGACACAGGGTAGGGGATTTTTGCCTAAATTTTGCGATGTAAACTAACGGTTGACATTGGTAAATAATAGTTTGTTGACTAAAATTACAAAACGTGATACAATTAGTGCATAGAAAGTTGATTTGGAGACGGTATGGAATTTTCAGAGAAGATAATTTACCTAAGGAAAAAGAAGGGTTGGAGCCAAGAGCAGCTTGCCATAAAGCTTGATGTTTCGCGGCAATCGGTATATAAATGGGAGGCGGGCATTAGCCTGCCCGAAATAGATAAGCTAAAAAAGATAGCCAAGCTTTTTGGCGTTAGCTTCGACCAGCTTTTGGATGATGAGCTTACTGTGGGTGGGCAGGCGCAAGCAGATGAGCTGTCCCACGGCGAGGAGTTAAAAGCAAGAATGGAGGAAGCGGCGCCTATACCAAATGATATAGAAGGCTTGGAGAGCCAAGACACCTCCGCAAGCCAAAAGACGGTTGAGGGCGCAAGCAACACCGCAGGTGCAAAGGCTCAAGAAAGCGCCGAAAAAAGCAAAAGAGCGCTTATAATAATTTTGGTATCTTGCATTTTGGCAAGCGCCTTGGCAATTGTGGGCACCGTATTTTTAATAAGGATGCTTTTGTCAGAGGATAACGGAAGTGAAACACCAACGGAAAGCTGTGTGGCGGCAGATGACAAAACGGACACCTCCACACCCGAGGACACGGGCGGAGCAGGCGACTCCACGGAGCAGAGCAAGCCACAGGGCACGGGAATATACTATACTGTGACATTTTACGATTATGCGGGAAACCCTATTGGCACTCAATCTGTAAAAAGGGGAGGCTTGATTGATGAGCCACCCATGCCTCCCGGAAGTGAGGGCTTGTATTGGGTGGATATGAACGGCCTACAAATATGGGATTTTGAGGGCGACAGGGTTTATAGAAATATTGACCTTTGCTTGGTTGAGCTTTATGTAGAGGAGTACATAGTTGCAACGCTTTACAAAAATGATGGCAGCGGCGAGTATTTTGAGATATACGGCGACGGCTCTAACCCCTTTGTGCTAAGCGATTGCTTTTTGGATGAGAACAAGACCCTCCTTGGCTGGAGCAGCACACCAAACGGAGATGTGGAATACGGAATTGATGCGGATGTCTATCTTTATGAGGACACCGAATTTTATGCGGTTTGGCAGGGAGCTGAAAGGGCTGAATTTGACTTTATTATAGGAAGTGACGGCTGTTACACCGTAAGCGGCTACTACGGTGACGGCGGAACGGTTATAATTCCGTCATACTACGGAGGCACGCCTGTTACTGCAATTACCGATTATGCCTTTGAGGGCTGTGACACCATAATCAAGCTTGTTGTACCCGAGGGGATAACGGCAATAAACGAAAACACCCTTTTCGGTTGCTTTTCCTTAAGGGAGCTTGTTATACCCTCAACTGTAAATTTCATTAGCGTAAGGGCATTTGTAACCTGTCCTGACATTAACAGCTTTACGGTTTCACCTCTTAATATGAGCTACTGCGATATTGATGGTGTTCTTTACAACAAAGCCCAAACAAGGCTTGTTAAATACCCCACGGGCAGAGATGATTTTGAATATCAAATTCCCGAGGGCACCCACTATGTGGAGGACTATGCGTTTTTTAGCAGTCAGCATTTAGAGGCGGTTTATTTTCCCGACGGTGTTGGGGGCATTGGCACCTCCGCCTTTGAGGGCTGTGGGGCGCTTGCAACCGCTTGTGTGGGCAACCGCATAGATTATGTGGGCGGCAGAGCATTTTACGGCTGCTCTTCCTTGACGGAGATTTTCTTTGAGTATGACCTTTATTCCATAGGCAAGGAGGCATTTTACGGCTGTAAATCCCTTGAAAGGGTGGAAATTGCAGGCAATGTGGGGATTATAAGCTACCACGCCTTTGCAAGCTGCGATAGGTTGAGCTACTTCTATGTGGGCAAGGAAATAACAGGCGAGCTAAACGATATGGCGTTTGAGGACAGCTATAATTTCAGCGGCATTACATACGGATGAAAGTTTGTGGAAATAAAAGGAATTTTTTACTGAAATATTGACACATGATTAAATTTAATTTATAATGAAAGTAGAATAACGGTTTCACCGAGGTTCTGAAAGACTATTAAGCAAAGGAGAAAAGACTATGAAAAAATTACTATTAGTGTTGATTGCTATTTTAATGGCGTTTGCGCTTGTTGCGTGTGATGAGGAAAATGACCCAACAGCTCAAAAACCGGCAACTAAGCCAAGCACACCGCCTGACCCTGTTTGCGATGTTCATTATGACGGTAATGATGACGGCAAGTGTGACGAGTGCGGCAAGGCAACAACAAACAACAAGGCAAACGAGGGCTTCGTTTTGACCCAAGCGGTTATGAGCCAGCTTGAAAAGGCAGCATCCGCCAAGATTGATGTGGCGCTTGATGTGGTTTTAGACAAGGATATGTGGGTATATGAGGAAAGCTCCGTTGCTGACCAAAGCACATACCTTAAGGCTAATGCATTAATTTCCGTTATCGCGGCAAAGGCCGAGAACGGCATAAACTTAAAGGCAGACCTTACTGTTGGAATGTCAATGATGGAGGGCGTGCCCGCTATGTCACAGACCATGACAGCGTTCTACCTTGTGGATAATGTTATGTATGTGTATGACTCCAACTACGAAATGTACTTAAGAAGCGATGTTGCAAGCATTGACCCTGCAACAATGGCGCAGCTTGCTACGGTTGTTGAGGCGCTTAAGGGCGAAATACCAATGACTGAGGAGGAGCTGAATGCAATGCTCAACGAGCTTGGAAAGGGCTTGCTTGACACCTTTAATGTAATTGACGGCACAGGCTCCATTACCACCGATATGAAGGACGAGGTACAGATGGTTATTGACTACTTCGCTTCTTGGGATTTGGAAAAGGACACAATCAGGAGCTTACTTGACGAGCTTTTGGCTGCTATGGGCGGCGAGGGCGACAACCCGATGACTGTTGAGGCTATTATTACAATGCTTAAGAACAGCCTTAATATGACAGTTAGCCAGGTTCTTGCTTCAATTGACCAAATGATGATTGATGCTTACGGTGTAACTTTGCAACAGTACTATGATGCAATGGTGGCAAGCGAGGAGGTACAGGCGCAGCTTATCTCCATTCTTGAAAAGATTGTGGGCGAAAAAATGCCTGAGGATGTAAAGGAAGACCTTATCGCACAGCTTAAGGGCTTCAAGATTGCTGAGGTTATTCCGGCTGAAATGATGGAAATGAAGCTCTTTGACCTTATCCTTATGCTTGCTTCAAGCGAGGATGACGGAAATGGCGAGGGATATACTCCTGTTGCCGATGATGAAATAATTGATGATGAGCCTATTACTCTTGATGAGATTGAGGCTATGATCAACCAAATAATCGATACACCAATCGGCGCTCTTGCACAGGGCTACGGTATTCCGCTTGATATGATTATCGAGGCGCTAAGGGGCACAACCGTTGAGGAGCTTAATGAAACACTTGAAATTAAGCTAAAGAATTTGTTCCAAATCGACTATGTTTCCGAAACAACAAAGCTGGCAATAGCTGTTGATTTGGCAGATGCAATCAGCGGCAAGGACAACAGGATTGATGCTTCCTTGAAGTTTACGGTTAAGATTTACGGCATTTCCACAAGCAAGGTGACAATTACCGCGCCGAAGAACAGCGTTGAGGACATCTTTGATGAGTACACCGTGTATGATGACAATTTCAACGAGATAGCAACGGTTAAGCTTGAAACAGATGTGGATATGGGTATATTTGTAACTATCACAACAGAAAACGAAACCATTTACGCAAGCGTAAGCTATGATTCCGTAGAGGACTATGTGGTTATTCTTGAGGAGCCATATATGGTAGTTGATGATGAGGCGCAATATATTGACCCAATCATCCTTTGCTTCGACCCTGAATTTGGCGAGTGCTGGTACGAATTTGAAACGGCAGAATAATATTGAATAAATAAAAACGGCGACCTGCTTAACTGCGGGTCGCTATTTTTGTTCATATTAACGCTTGACCGTTTACCATAAGCTTAAACTCCAAGGAAAGTGCCTTTGCGGCTTTTTTGCACATAAGCATACGGTTTAGGAAAATTTCAAAGTAGTCAATAACGGGGCTTATCTCTGTGTCGATTGTCAGGCTCAGGGTGATTTTTTTCTTGTCATTGCTTATATCAAGGGATGTTTCGATAACGGAGTAGTTAACCCTGTCGTGAATATCGAAGGTGGCAAAATCATTATTTCTTACCCTTGTGCGGCGCACATCGCTTTTGTCTGCAATAATAAGGGCGGCGGCAATAGGGTTAACCGCCTCGCCTGTGCCCTCGTCGTGGTTACCGATGGCGGTAACTATGGTGGCAATGTCTGTTGGGTCCATATCCAGCTTATCAAGGATACGGAAAGCCATAACCGCGCCGCTTTGCGAATGCTCGCGCCTGTTTACGATGTTGCCTATATCGTGCAGGTGGGCGGCAATTTTTGCAAGCTCGATTTGATGGCTGTCATAGCCTAAGGTTGAAAGGATATATTCCGCCCTTTTGGAAACAAGACCCACGTGGGCAAAGCTATGCTCCGTAAAACCAAGGGCGATAAGGCTTTCATCTGCCTTTCTTATATATGTGCTTATAGCTTCGTTATGCTTAATGTCCTCGTATGTTATCATAAAAAGCTCCTTTGTTATTTTCTTTATTTTACCACAGTTGTATCCCTCTTGCAAGAAAAAATATTTGGATGAAAACAAAAATTAAAAATTTTTATAAAAAATTGCAAAAAGCTCTTGACCTCGACCCAAGGTCATAGTTTATACCGAATTTGTATGATAAAATACATAATTTGGTATTCTTGCAGTGGCAGGAACAACCGGGGCACAAAGGCACCTGAGCTAAATGGCGAATATGTAATATCTCACGACTTTTCAAGCATTGAGTATGATAACTTTGAAATTAAGGTAATAGGAATAGAGGATGCGCGCCTTGCTACACCTATTATCTTCTGCGCATATGTAATTGACGGCGAAAGCTTATATTACCTTGACGGAAACGAAACAAAGACAGAGCTGTCGGGCATATCCTATAACGACTTAGCAAATGCATAACCGACAAGGAGCTAACAAATGTTAGCTCCTTTTTTGTATATAGAAAACCCCACTTCAATTAGCTGGTGGATTTTTATTATGCTTTTATATTCGTCAAAATGCACAAAAATACATAAAATATTATAAAATAATAAACAAATTGCACAAAAGCTATTGAAAGTTGTGTATAAAGTGTGGTACAATTATTGTATCGAACATTTAGCTCCTGTTTGGGGGCAATACATAAGAAGTGAGGAAACTAACCATGGCAAAATTTATTACTAACAATGTAAGAAACGTGTGCATTATCGGACACAGTGGAAGCGGTAAGACCGCTACAATCGAGTCGATGCTTTACAAGGCAAAGGCTACTGACCGTCTTGGCAGAATTTGCGACGGTAACACTGTTTCCGACTATGACAGTGAGGAAATAAAGAGGGGCATTTCAATAGGACTTTCCGTTGTTAACCTTGAGTGGAACGGCGTTAAGATTAATTTGCTTGACTGCCCGGGCTTTTTGGGCTTTGCGGGTGAGGTTGCTTCCGCCCTTCGTGTGGCTGATGCGGCTCTTATTAATATTGATGCTAAGTCGGGCTTAGAGGTTGGTGCGGAGATTGCTTGGTACAACGCAATTGATGCGGGTATTCCAAGGGCGTTCTTTGTTAACAAGTGCGATGACCCGGATGCTGACTTTGACAGCGTGTTTAACCAGCTCCGTGAGGAGTTCGGCAATGCGCTTTGCCCTGTATTTATTCCTATTAAGGAAGCGACAGGCACTATGATGGTTGATTTAATGACAATGAAGTGCTTCCGTTATCTCCCTAACGGCGAAAGACAGGAGGAGGATATGACCCCATCCCGCCGCGCTGTTGCTGAAAAGTACGAGGAGGTATTTATGGAGGCGGTTGCTCAGACCAACGAGGAAATGCTTGAAAAGTTCTTCGCAGGTGAGCGCTTCTCCAAGGATGAGTGCGCTTTGGCTCTCCATGAGGGTATGATTACAGGCGCTATCGTTCCTGTATGGTGCGGCTCCTCTGAAAACATGAGAGGTATTTACTCTATTTTGACCGCCATTGCAGAGTCCTTCCCAAGGCATACTGCAAAGAAGGTTGAAAAGGATGTTGACGGTGCTGATGTTGCTATCGAGCGCGAGGGCGAGTGCCGCTTAATGGTATTTAAGACAATTGCTGACCCGTTTGTTGGTAGAGTTTCCTTCTTCAAGGTTATGAACGGCGAATTAAAGAAGGATATGGTGCTTAAGAACACATCAACAGGTCAGGTTGAAAAGTTTGCTAAGATATTTACAATCTGCGGTAAGAAGCAAACAGAGGTTGACTCTCTTGCCTGCGGTGATATCGGTGTTATTTCCAAGCTTATCAATACCAACACTAATGACACTCTTTGCGAATCCTCCGATATGGAATATAAGAAGATTGTATTCCCTGAGGCTAATATGACAATGGCTATAAGAGTTGATGCGAAGGATGAGGACAAGGTTGCCACATCTATTGCTAAAATTCTTGATGAGGATAAGACTGTTAAATACGAAAACTTTGTTGAAACAGGCGAATTGCTGCTTAAGGGCATTGGCGACGTTCACCTTGACACGGTTGTTTGCAAGCTTAAGAACAGATACGGTGTAAATGTTAAGCTTGAAACACCGAAGATTGCATACAGAGAGACAATTAAGAAGAGAATTGAAACAGAAGGCAAGCATAAGAAGCAGTCAGGCGGCGCAGGTCAGTACGGCCACGTTAAGATTACATTCTCTCACGGTGAGGATGATGGCTTGACATTTACTCAAAGCGTTGTTGGCGGTGAGGTGCCGAAGGGCTACTACCCCGCAGTTGAAAAGGGTCTTAAGGAGGCTATGAAGGAGGGCGTGCTTCTCGGTTATCCAATGGTTAACTTGGCGGCAGACCTAACAGGCGGCTCGTACCACGATGTTGACTCCAACGAAATTTCCTTTGTGCTTGCGGCTCGCTTGGCTTACAAGGAGCTTGTAAACGCAGGTCCTGTCCTCTTGGAGCCTGTTGGCGTTTTGAAGGTTAGCGTGCCCGAAACAATGGTGGGCGATGTTATGGGTGACCTTAACAAGCGCCGCGGCAGAGTAATGGGTATGGAGCCAAATCCAAAGCGTCCTAAGTACACCATTATCGAGGCTGAGGTTCCAAAGTCCGAGATGGTTGACTACGTTATTTCCTTGCGCGCAATGACACAGGGCAGAGGCGAATTTACCTTCCACTTCGTAAGATACGAGGAGGTTCCCGCGCAGATTGCGGCTAAGGTGCCAAAGAACGAAAAGAAATAATACAAAATGGGGCTTTCGCAAACGCGAAAGCCCCATTTATATATATTGAGGTTTATTAATTTTCCATCCAAGTCGGCTTGTCGACGTTAACACCTGAGCCTGTTTCATTAACTGTTAGCTTATATTTATAGTGGCTCTCAAAGTGGTCGCCTTCAAGAGTAAAACTAATCTCTATGCTCTTTATACACTCGTCCTTTACGACTAATTGTACCTCCATATGCTTTAAATCGTCTTCGGGATTTGCTCCCTCTTTAACAGATCCTATAGTGTAATAGCCTAGTCGGGATACAAGACTGCGAAAAGCGTCCTCAAATTTTTTGCCTTCATTTGGGTACACCTTTGTGAATGTGAGGGAGCCATCTGCTCCTTCTTTGAATTCTCCTGCGTCATATGTGTAGCGTGCATCACATATGTATTTGAAAAAGGACACAGTGCTTGAGAATAAAATAGCTGAGTTGAATTCTTTATAATAACCATCAAAATTGCGAGTACAAGAAATGCGTTCTCCATCAATGTAAGTGTAGTATGTACTGTCATCAGCATTTGCGCTCTCGTAATAGAACTGTTGATTGTTTGAATCCTTGAAAACTGCGCTTCCGACTCTGTAACCGCTTCCGATTTGGTTGATCTCTAATTCTACATTAACCGGCTGATCCTTACCGCTTGAAATAGCGTTACCCACAAATGAAAGAGTATAAGATGCGTTATCGGAAAAGAATGTGTTTTCAATAGCATCGGCAATTTTGCTTTCGTTTGAGCAAGATGTCATGCCGAGCAGAGCACACGCGGAAATTGCAATTGTTAAAATAATACAGATGATTTTTTTCATATAGCTCTCCTTACTAATATTTTGGTATATACTGATTATATATCAAAATTGTTGGTATGTCAAGAGGTTTTACTAAATTTATGGTAATATGAAAATTAGTTAGTAAAACGAGGTGCAGTATGCGGAATAGAATAAAAGATTTGAGAGAAGATAGGGATCTTAGGCAAAGTGACTTATCCAAAGCTACAGGAATAGATCAACGGACAATATCAAATTATGAAACCGGAAAAACGAATCCTGATAGCGAAGCACTAATTAAGCTTGCTGACTTTTTTAACGTATCTATTGACTATCTTGTGGGGAGAGTACATTTTGATTTGCCCAGTGACGAAAGCCGAGCAAAATTGGTGGAAAAAATTCAAAAGGAGTTGGAAAAGCTCAAATAGAGAATTAAGAATAGGGCTACAGAGTCTAATCCAAAGTGTCCCAAGCACACAACCGGTGCGGCTAAGGTGCCAAAGAACGAAAAGAAATAATATAAAATGGGGCTTTCGCGTTTGCGAAAGCCCTGTTTGTATTTACGGGAGTTGCGGCTGTAACTAAAAGTATAGATACATCAACTAGCAGAGAGAGACCCAGTTGAACCCCGCCAAAAGCGTTTATTTTCAGCGCTTTTGACCGAGTCTTTCCTTGCAATACTTAGTATGGCTGTGTCAAGCCTCAGCCAAAATCATCTTAAAATAAGCGTTTTTGGTGCTCGCA
>JAFTMJ010000024.1 GCA_017452475.1 Clostridia bacterium
GCCCGCATTCGAACAATAATTATAGGACACCCGATGCCAAAGAAGCTGAATATTACAGCAAAAATAGCACCTGATGTCCTATTACAAGAGTTCAAAAGTGAAAAATTTTATTTTTTTGATCTCAAAATTTCACTTTTTCGGGAATACGTGTCCTATTCAAAATCGAATTCAATAACGCTGAACCCCTTATAAATAAAGGGATAAAAGAAAAACCTATTGAAATGTCTCACCATAAAGGTTCAGATTTCAATAGGTTCTTCATATGGTGGAACTGGCGAGAGTCGAACTCGCGTCCGAAAATCACTTGACATAACTTTCTCCGTAGGCAGTTAATCTATTGAAAATTCCCCTACAAAACGCCGATTAACAGGCTTTTACTCGGGTATTGCCTTAATGCTTGATTGATACAGGCAAGACTCTCAATTCAAGTTCACCTCTGATGTTACGCTCAGTCCCGGGGCGAGGTACTCCCGGAAGGAACGGGTGGTGCAAAAGACCACAGCACTGCCGCTAATCGCCCCGAAGGGCAATTAGTTAGGCAGCCATAGCAACAGTTCTGTTGTCGTTTATTATTTAAGTTTAGCCATTATTACGGGATTAGCCAGCCCGCTACGCTTATCATATCTCATAATCCCCGTCGAAACCGTTACAGTCCCATATTTGGGAGGAATTCTCCTCCCGTTTCAAGAATTACACATTAAATTAGGGTTTAACGCCTAAGCCCCAGCCAACCTTGCCGCCCTTTTTCATATGCTCGACATAGTTCCTTCTAAGAGATGTGTTTGTTGGAAGCCTATTGGGATTTCTATCCTCAGTGTCAAAGAGCCTCCAAAGGTCCTCGCCCTCATTTTCAGCAGACTCAAAAACATCATACTCGCTAAAGAAGCGGTAAACATTTGTGTGCTTTGGCAAAATATTTTCATGCTCAGGATACAAAAGCCAAGAGTGGCAAATGAAATGAAGGTTTTCACCAACCTCATCTTTAAAAAATTCCCTTGCCTGTGCGTATGCTGCGTCACAGCTTTCCTTGTCCATAGGTGTGCCTGTCCTTGGAATGTGGACATTGACAACCTTACTGTCAGGAGTTAGGGTAATTCCGTTTTTGTCATAATTATGCTCAAACTTAACAACCTCGAACTGAAGCCTGCCCAGAGCAAACCTGGTAAGGTTGAAAAAGCCCGGGAACCACCAAGCAACAAAGGCGCCAATATATCCGCGAACTGCCTTGCACTCCTCAAGCTTAAACCTTAGGTCAAGCATACTGTCGTAGAAAATTTGGTCGCTAATGCCCTTCTCCTCATAAAGCTTCTTTAAGTGCTTAGACATACACATATAAATAAGCAAGCCTGAGGTGTACTTATGTACATTTGCAAGGTAGCCTGCGTTTTGCGCAGGAACAAGAATTTCCTTGTATTGGTCACAATTAATATTGTCCTCATATACCTTCAAAATTCTTTCAAATTCTGCCTTTGCCTCTGAATTTGCTTCAATTTTATCGTAGGCATCAAGCAAAAACTCCCTATCCTCATCAGTATATTGCCATTTAACCATAAAATCATTTAAATATGCTCTCATTAATCTTCACCCTTTCCCTTTGTTACCCTTTCAATCGTTCTTTGCGCGTCGCGCTTTGCATCACTTTCGCGCTTATCGTAAAGCTTTTTGCCCTTGCAAACACCAATTTCCACCTTTACCCTTGAGCCCTTGAAATAAAGGGACAACGGGATTATAGAATACCCATCGCGAGTGAGCATGCCGTTTAACTTCATAATCTCCTTTTTGTGCATCAAAAGACGCTTGTGGCGTAACGGCTCTCTATTAAAGATGTTACCCTTTTCGTAGGGGCTGATGTGAATGCCCAAGGCAATTAGCTCCCCATCATAAACCTTGCAAAAGGAGTCCTTAAGGTTCACTTGACCTTGACGAAGAGACTTAACCTCAGTGCCGAAAAGCTCAATGCCTGCCTCGTAGCGTTCAAGCACGAAATAATCGTGAAAGGCTTTTTTGTTTTGCGCTATCGTTTTAATGCCCTTTTCTGCCATAACTGTCTCCTTTCAAGTGTTTACAGATTGTAGTATAACATATTTTAAGCTATTTTTCAATAGCATATCTTGTCGTAATTGACAAAATGAATGGGTTATGATAAAATTATTTAGAGGTGATACGGTGGAATACCAGGTTATTTACGCAAAAAGGCGCAGTGTTAGCATACGGGTTACTAAGGATTTAAAAATTGAGGTACGCGCCCCTAAGGGACTTAGCAGGGATATTATTGACGGTATTGTTAGAAAGCACGCAGGTTGGATTGAAAAAAGGCTTAAAAAAATTCAAAGCCAGCCAACTGTATTATATAATCCCACAAAAGAGGAAATTAACATTCTTAAAGAAAAAACAAGGGATATTGTTTTGCCAATTGTGGAAAAATACGCAAAGATTATGGGTCTTGAGCCTGCAAAGGTAACCATAACCTCAGCTAAACAGGTTTTTGGCAGCTGCACCTCTAAAAAGCATCTAAACTTTTCCTTTCGGCTTGCTTTGTACCCGTACGATGCCACCGAATATGTTGTTGTACATGAGCTGTGCCATATGAGGGAAATGAACCATTCAAAGAAATTTTGGTCATTGGTGGAAACATATTTACCTGATTATAAGGAACGGCGTAGGCTATTAAAATAAGGAGATTAAAAATGAACATCGTTATACTTGACTATAAAACCTTAGGCGAGGATTTGGACCTTAGCGGAGCCAACAGGTACGGCACTGTTATAAAATATCCTGTAACAAAGCAGGAAAACGCAAGGGAGCGCATAAAGGATGCAGACATTGTTATTGTAAACAAGGTGAAAATGAACGAGGAAAGCCTGAAGGACGCATCCCACTTGAAGCTGATTTGCGAAACTGCCACAGGCTATGACAACATTGATATTGAATATTGCAAGAGGGCAGGTATTGCCGTAGCCAATACGCCCGCTTACTCCACAAGCTGTGTTGCGCAAATTACTGCATCTATGGCTTGCTCTCTTATCAACCATTTGCACGAATACAGGCGGTTTGTGCATAGCGGCGATTACCAAAACAGTATTAGCGCCAATATGCTTGAGCCTGTTTACCACGAAATGGAGGGGATGACTTGGGGTATTATCGGCTTTGGTAATATAGGTCGCGGTGTTGCCAAAATTGCATCCGCCTTTGGGTGTAAGATTTTGGTTAATAAACGCAACCCTGTGGATGATTTTGAGTGCGTTGACTTAGAATATTTACTAAAGAATTCCGACATTATTTCCATTCACTGCCCCTTAACCGACAAAACAAGAGGTATGATTGGTAAGGAGCAGCTTGCAATGATGAAAAAGAACGCCATTATAATTAATGTTGCCCGTGGCGCTGTTTGGGATGAGGAGGCGGTTGCGCAGGCGGTGCTTGACGGCACTATAGGCGGTGTGGGATGCGATGTTTTCTCCTATGAGCCTATTGATGAAAATCACCCATTTATTAAAATTCTTGACAGAGATAATGTGCTTTTAACACCCCATATGGCTTGGGGCTCCTTTGAGTCAAGAATGAGGTGCTTCAACACTGTTTTATCTAACATAGAAGCATATTTAAATAGGAAAGAACAAAACAGAATTGTTTAATAAAACATATGCCATAGACAGTTTCAATCAGACTGACAAAAAACAGGCTTGGTAACAAGCCTGTTTTTATTTTTAAATAAGTGTAAATTTTGCAAATGGCTTGCAGGTGGAGTCCTTACCGATGAATACACGGAATTCTCCGCTTTCCGCAACGAACTTAAGGTCGCGATTCCAATACTTGAGCATTTCCTCGGTGATTTCAAAGGAAACTGTCTTTTCCTCGCCCACATCAAGAGTTATCTTTTCGAAGCCCTTAAGCTCCTTTACAGGACGGACACAGGAGCCCTTTACATCTCTTATGTAGAGCTGTACCGCTTCCTTTGCCTTATACTTACCCGTGTTTTTAACCTTGACGCTTGCCACAAGGGTGTCACCCCTGTTCATTGTATCACTGCTCAATTTAAAGTCGCTATACTCAAAGCTTGTATAGGACAAGCCATAGCCGAATGGATAAAGTGGGCTATTTGGCACATCAATATAGCAGGATGTGAAGCGAACAAATTTCTCGTCATCCTCCTCTGCCTTCGGTCTGCCTGTGGTATAGTGGTTATAGTAGATAGGACACTGACCCAGGTTGCGTGGGAAGGTCATTGTGATTTTACCAGATGGAACAGAGTCACCAAAGAGCAAGCTTGCGCAGGCGTTTCCGCCCTCTGTACCGGGCATCCACATATTAAGTATTGCAGGCGCGGTCTTGTCAAGTCTGCTGATGGCCAAGGGTCTACCTGTAAAGAGAGCTACCGCCACGTTTTTGTTTACCTCTAAAATTCTGTCAAGGAGCTTATACTGTACCTCGGGCAAATCTATACTTGTACGGCAATTGCCCTCGCCTGAGTATTCCTGGTCCTCGCCTAAGCAAAGAACAACACAGTCACTTGCTTTTGCAAGCCAGCAAGCCTCATCAAAGAAGGACTCGTCAACCGCATCATATTCAATAGGACAACCTTGAGCATACTTAACCTTGTCGCCCAAAAGATTCTTTAAGCCATCAAATACGCTAACTGTTTCCTCGATTTTACCGCCGCAATGCCAGCTGCCGTGGATAGCTCCTGTGGCTCCCAATGGGCCTATTACGGCTACACTGTTTACTTTCTTACTAAACGGCAAAGTTCCGTCATTCTTCAAAAGAACTGCGCTTTCAATAGCGCCTTTTCTTGCAAGTGCGCGATGCTCAGGTGAAAGCTGAACCGCCTTTGCCTCCTCAACATTTACACTGCGGTATGGGTTATCCAAAACGCCAAGCTCTTCCTTTAAATCAAGAATTCTCAAAACCGCTGCATCAACCTGCGCGACGGTTACCTTTCCCTCGTCAATCAGCTCCTTCAGATGCTCTACATAGCAGCTTGACATCATTTCAATATCACAGCCAGCATCCATAGCCATAAGCGATGCTTCCTTCTTGTTCTCGCAGGTGCCGTGGGCAATCATTTCCTCGTATGCGCTGTAGTCGCTTATTACAACTCCGTCAAATCCCCACTCATCACGCAAAATTTCCTTTACAAGATGCTTATTTCCTACACAGGGTACGCCGTCTACAATGTTGAAGGCGGTCATAACCATTTTAACCCCTGCATCAACTGCGCGCTTGTATGCCGGCAAATAATACTCACGCAAGGTGCGCTCACTCATATCAACGGTATTGTAGTCACGTCCTGCCTCTGCTGCGCCATATGCTGCAAAGTGCTTAACACAAGCGGCAATGTTATACTTACCCATATCGCCCTGGTAGCCCTCAACGGTTGCCTTCGCCATTTCTCCGTTTAGGTACGGATCCTCGCCGCTTGACTCCATAACACGTCCCCAACGTGGGTCACGCACAAGGTCAACCATCGGCGCAAAGGTAACGCTCATACCGTCAAGTGCGGCTTCCTTTGCTGCCATACCTGCAAGGTCCTTAGCAAGCTCACGGTCAAAGGAGCAGGCAACTGCCAAATTTATAGGATAAAGGGTGCGGTGACCGTGGATAACGTCCTGCATTATCATAAGAGGAATTTTGTATTTACTGTTTTTTAAGTAGTTTGAGGACGCATTTATCATAGTCTCAGCGCCCACTAAGTTAAGTGAGGTACCAACATCGTAAACCATGTCCTTGTCAAGCTTAACTTTACTTTCAGGTCCTGTTATAATTTCATACTTGCTTTCCTCGGTTGTCAGAAATGTAGCAGTGGTGAGCTGTTGTAAATGATAAATCTTCTGCTCTAATGTCATTCCTGCTAAAATTTCTTTTGTTCTCTTGCTCATTTTTATATACCTCTTTTTGGTTTATTTGATGCTAACATTTTATCATATTATCAATAAGGTGTCAAGATTGCTTCATTCAATAAGATACTTTATTTTATGCTTCAACTAAAATCAAAAACGGCACCGAGGTGCCGTTTTTTTACTGTAATGCTCTATATAAGTAAAGCTCAGCGGAGGCGTCAACCTCAACAACAATCTTTTCAACCGTTGCATACTCGAACAGGTCAACAAAGCAGCTTGTGCCAGAAACGGTGAAGGTATAAAGAACTGCGCCCTCTCCGTCATAAACTGTGATTGTACCGTTTATAAAGCTACTGCTTTCAATAGCGATTAAGCCGTAGCCCATATTAAGCGCGTGGTCACCGTCATTCCAAGTAACCTTATCAAAGGTGGTAGCCTCGTTAGCATTAATTGCAAAGGGTTCCTTTGGCTCTGTAAAGCCACCCCATTCTGCAGATGCGCCGCAGTCACAAGCATCTCCCTTGCCGCATACGCAAACAGCATCACTACCCTTTACCTTCTCGGCAGTGATATCAACATAGCTGTTGTTACAAATTGTACATACTGTAATGCCCTGTGATGTAACCTCTGTTAAGCTATGGGCAACATATGGAGTATATTCCCTATTCTCTGTCAAGCCACAGTTACCTGCGGAGCAGCTGTAGGTTGTGTAGCCCTTAAAGATACAGGTAGACGGAAGTGTTTGAACGAATACATCGTAAACATGCACGCCAGTTGGCTGACCGAGTTCATCACCCTCATAAGCAGTAAATTCACCGTAGCAAACCTTACAAACGAACAATGCGTAGTCAACACAGGTTTCTTGAATTGAGGGAACACCATCATCAGGATAAGAGTGCCTTACCTCTGTTTCAGCCTTTTCACTCTTTGTGGATTCACAAGGAACGCCAAAATTCACATTTGTACAAATGTACTCTGTGTGGCTATCGTTACCGCACCAAGGCTCAACACTAACCTGCCAGTTGTGACCTGTTGGGTTAATCTTTTCCTTACCCTTTTCGTCATCAAGCGCTTGAAGTGAGCAAACTGTGCAGATATAGCACTTCTCACCCTCGGTTTCACAGCCGGGAAGCAAGGTGATATTGTAATGTACACCCTCAACCGCTGTTTCACCCTTGAGATATGTATGACCTAACGGGTCAACCAAATCCTTTGTTTCGTAAAGGTCGCAATTTGGACAGGTAACCTCTGTAAGGCCGCCCAATGTACAGGTTGGCTTAATTACATTTTCAATAAGCTCACCGTGACCAAGTGCAGGAATTTCAACAATGTTATTGTCATTCATTGGATATCTGCCGCAGGTTGTACATCTGTATTGCCTTGTGCCCGGCTCAGTACAGGTTGGCTTCTTCTGCTCCCTGTAATGATTGCCCTTTTGCGCATCCTCTTCCATATAGTAGGTGTGACCCTTTGCATCAACATAGTCCTTTTTCTCACTGTAATCACAGTTGTGGCAAAGAACAGATGTATAGCCGTCAACATCACACTTCGGAGCAATTATCTCCTCATAGTAATCGTGACCTGTAGCTTCAACAAAGTTTTTCTTGTCGCTATAATCACACCTTGAGCAAATTGTTTCGGTATAGCCCTGCTCCTCGCACTGGGGTGCAACTATCCTGTCGGAAAGGTCGTGACCTAACGGATCAACAAAATCCTTTTCGGAAGAATATGTACATCCCTCTCTCTTACAGGTAACTATTGTTTTACCACCAACCAAGCAGGTAGGAGCAACAACCTCATTGTTATAGTCATGACCTAAGGCATTAACTGTAACCTTTCTTGTTTTCGCACAAACGGTACATTTCTCTATTTTAGAGCCAGCCTCGGTACAGTTTGGAGCGATTGTGCTGATAGTTTCATATGTATGGGCAGCCTTGCCTGAAACCTCAGTACACTCCTCGCCCTCTACGCGACAAGCATGCCAGTGGCTATTGTCATCACCTTCCCAGTCATTCACAAACGAGTGCTCATGTCCGCAGGATGCCAATGCTACCATTAAGACAAGCAGGCATACAAAAAGCAACGCAACCGTAATTTTCCTTTTCATATTACACCTCATAATTACTTTATATACATTATTTTATCATTAATTAAGTAAAATATCAATAGTTAATTTGTTTTTTTACAAAAAGAATGCCAAGCCTTTGCTTGGCATACCTTTATCTTATTCCCAAAATATCGTAAACGCTTGCGCTAACCTTTGCAGAGGTGGAGCCGATTTGTTCGATTTTTACAGCCTCACCGGGAGAGGACAGCACAATATCCTCTGTTCCTACTGCTTCAATTTCATAGCATGGGGATTGATATTTCTTCATCATTTGCCACTCCTTCCTCTAATACGGATATTATTTGGTTATAGCTCTTGCCCTCAACGCTTGAGCTGACTGTATCCTGTACATACGAAATGCCTGTTTTTTCTACTGTGTAGCAGGCTATAACAAACCTGTGGTCATAAAGCTCCGCGGTTAGGTCCGCCAGCATAAAGTCATATGTAAGATATGTTTTATCGGTAAGAGAGCTTTTGATTACCCTGCCCATATCCAAGGGAATAGGGTTGCCGCTACTGTCCAAGGGAGCTTTGCCGCCCAAAAGCTCATACGAAGCAAAAATTATACCGAATTCTGCCTTTGTGCCGTTCTTTTGCTCATAAAGGTCTATTAAATCATAGTTAAAGCTGAAGCCAAGGGCGATATATGTGCCGTTTGTTGAATAGCCAAGGGAGGAAATTGCATCGCTTAGCTCAACGGTGTAGCCCCACTTAACTGTTTTTCCGTTGTTCCAGTTTTCTGCCCAGCCATCCCCCGCGCTGTCAGCCTCGCAGCAGATTGTCACTGTGTTGCAGCCGTAAAACACGTTTTCTCCAACCTCGGAAACAGATTTTGGAATGTATACATACTTTAGCTTTTCACAGCTGTTAAACAAGTATGGCTCGATAACGGTTAGTGAGTCGGGCAACACGGCGCTTGTAAGTGAGTAGCAATTCGCAAAAGCGCCATCACCAATGGATAACAGACTGCTTGGCAAATTAATTGACACTAAATTGTCACAGTTAAAAAATGCATTTTCTCCAAGCTCAGTAACGCCGTCCGGCAGGACAACCTCCTTAAGCTCGTGACAATTTTGGAAAGCTGCCAAGCCGACATATTCAAGGGTGCTTGGAAGGGTAACTGAGGTTAAGCTGTGACAATCATTAAAGGCAAAGTCACCAACTGCATTAATCCCCTCGGGAATAACAATGCTTTTTAGGCTGCCGCAAAGGTAAAATGCGGCGGTATTTATGCCTGTAACACCTGTGCCAAAGTCGATTTTTTCAAGCGCTGTGCGATAAACAAAAGCAAAGGGACCTATTGAATATTTGCTGCCGTTAATGCGCTCGGGTAATACAAGGGATGCTTCATCACCTGTTTGACTCATAAGGTAATAGGTGGCGCCGTCAAATAAAAAAACATAGCCCTCTGACCAAATGAGCAGGCTTGCCTCATCAAGGCTCTTATGCTCTACTAATGGGGTCAAAATAGCATTTGTTTGTGTGGGAACACCGTCAACATCCTCAATGGTATAAAGAGAAAGGCTTGACAGGTTATACACCTCAAATGCCTTTCGGCATTCTTCAAAGGCGGAGAGCTCAATGCTCTTTAGCCCGGTGCCTAAGGTAATTCTTACAATGTTGTAGCAGAACTTAAATGCGCAATCTTCAATCACCTCCACGGTGTTGGGAATTACGAGAGTGTCTAGGTGAGCACAGTTATAAAACGCAAACTCACCGATAATTCTAACACCGCCAAGAGAAAGGCTATCAAGAGCTGTGCAGAAATAAAAGGCGTAGCCGCCTATTTCCTCAAGTCCGCTACCGAGGGTAACGCTTTTTAAGGAGGTACAATAATGAAATGCGTATTCGCCAATGTACTTAACGGTATCGCTAACGGTTAAAGAGGTAATGTCGGCGTTATTGTAAAACGCCATACTCTCTACTCCCGTAACGGTATAGGTTATACCGTTATGCATAACTGTTTTAGGGATAACAATGTGGGTATCCTCGCAGGTGCCAATGCCAATAACGGAGCATTCCATTGCTTCATCATTAAAGGAATATTCCAAGGCTTGGCTGTTCTCGTTAGCAAGCACGGTTAAGGAAAAAAGCATTACCGCGGCTACTAAAACTGCAATTTTAGTCAAATGTCTAAAAACAATTTTAACCATAAAACCTCCTCATAATATTTTGTTCACATATTTAGTTTAGCACTATTTTCATTTCATGTCAACAAAAATATGTTTTTGTGTGAAATTATCATAAAATCTAACTAAAAGCTAGGCGTTTCTTCGGCAATTCATCAATTGAACGATAAGGGGATAAATTGAACGAAAGGGGTATAAAGTGAACGATTTATATTTTACGGGTAAAAACAAAAAAGGCTTGTAATTTAATCACTTTCGCAGAAAGTGTATATCATCAGACACGAAGTGGCTGAATATCATCAATGCGGAGCATTGTATATCATCAAACCGCAGGAAAATACACTCTGACGAGTGATGATATACAGCCCAAAGGGCTGATGAGATACACGCTGAAGCGTGATGATATGCCAAACCTGCGGTTTGGATAAAAAAAGTCGTATCAAAATGATACGACTTTTTTGGTGCGGGTGACAGGAGTTGAACCTGCACGTGAAAACACTAGATCCTAAGTCTAGCGCGTCTGCCAATTCCGCCACACCCGCATATTCCACCCCGTTTTGCGAGGTGCGAATAGTATTATACTACACAAATATGGTTTTGTCAAGAAC
The DNA here is from genome assembly GCA_017452475.1 of Clostridia bacterium. GTDB lineage: Bacteria > Bacillota > Clostridia > Oscillospirales > CAG-272 > RGIG2000. The sequence goes on from JAFTMJ010000024.1 coordinate 10,682, forward strand.
AAATTTGATTATATTTGCTCTTACAAGCCGCAATCGTGGATTTTGCCCACCCTGTGTCGTTTTTTAAAGGAGATGAACGCCCTTTTCTTCACATTCCTTTACTGTCTTTTCATCCCAATAGGAGGAGTGAACCTCACCGATGTGAGCCTTACGCAAAAAGTACATACACATCCTGGACTGACCTATACCGCCGCCGATTGTATAAGGAAGCTCACCGTTTAAAAGCGCCTTGTGATATGCAAGCTCACGCCTTTCCTCACAGCCCCTTTCCTTAAGCTGCCTTTCAAGCGCCTCCTCATCAACACGGATACCCATAGAGGATAGCTCAAAGGCGATATCAAGCACAGGATAATATACAACAATGTCACCGTTCAACTCCCAATCATCATAGTCGGGGGCGCGGCCGTCGTGAATTTTGCCCGATTTCAGCTTACTTCCTATCTGCATTATAAACACTGCCCCGTGCTTCTTTGCTATTTCCTTCTCTCTTTCCTTTGGTGTAAGATCAGGATACATATCCTCAAGCTCTTGGGCGGTAACAAAGAAAATCTTCTCTGGAAGCTGCTGACCTATAAAGTCATATTCATATATAATGTAGTTTTCTGTGTGCTTTAAGGAGTTGTAAATGATTTTCACCATTTTCTTTAGGAACTCCACATTCCTTTGCTCCTTGGTAATAATCTTCTCCCAGTCCCACTGGTCAACATACATTGAATGAATATTGTCTGTATCCTCGTCACGTCGGATAGCTATCATATCGGTATACAAGCCCTCGCCAGCCTTGAAGCCGTAATTCTTAAGGGCAACCCTTTTCCATTTTGCCAAGGAATGAACGATTTCAAGGTCGTTACCCGCAAAGGTGTCAAAGGTAACTGCGCGCTCCGTACCGTTTAAGTTATCGTTCAAGCCGCTTTCGGGTGAAACAAACAACGGGGCGGACACACGGGTAAGGTTTAAGCCGATTGCCAAATCGCGCTCAAAAAAGTCCTTAACCTTTTTTATCGCCAACTCCGTTTGTCTTATATCAAGCAAGGACTCATAGCCCTTTGGAATATATAATGCCATATTTTCAGCCTCCAAAAATAGATATTTCAAGTATATCACATTACCATACCCATTTCAAGACATACCGATAAATTTGTTTGTTTTTTATTATTAATTATTTAATAATTATTGATATTGACATATTTACAATTGTATGGTACAATTAATTATGTATAAATGTGCTAAAAAGGAGTTTTTTATGGAGAGAAAATTTAGCAAAAAATTTATAGCATTTGTTGTTTGTGCTATACTGCTTGTTGTTGGCTCGATTGCCGCGGCGATTGCAGTTGACTATCAGGGTGATGATAACATAACCTGGACCTTTAATGTTAACAGCGATGGAACTACCGCCACGCTGACAGGCGCAAGAATAACAAAGCAGACAAGCAAGCTGACCATCCCTTCTACTGTAATTAGCGGGGATAAAACATATACCGTTACCTCTATTGCAAACAACGCATTTAAGAGTAACAACAGCATTAACCCAAAAAATGTTTTCGGTGAGCTTACCATTCCCGACACTATTACCTCTATTGGTAGCTCCGCCTTTGAGAATACATATATTTTCGGCAAGGTTATAATCCCCGAAAGTGTCACCTCAATTGGCTCAAGCGCGTTTAAGAATTGTGACGGCTTGACCGAGGTGTTGCTTTCAAGCAAGGTAAAAACCGTTGCCGCAAACACCTTTGAGGGTTGTTATGCGTTAAACAAAATCAACCTTGACAATGTAACAAGGATTGAGAGCAGCGCGTTTTCAAGCTGCCAGGCGCTACACTATGTAGAGATTGGCAAAAGCACTACCTTTATCGGCACCAATGCGTTTAACGAATGCGACGCTTTAGGCGGTATCATTGACACAAGTGCTATTACGAATGAGCTTCAAAATGACGCGTTTAAGAACTGCGACAGGATTGAAGGCTTCATTATTCCCGATGCTGAAAATAAAATAAATTTCGGAGCTTATAACGGCTGTAACGGCATTCAGGGCTACTACACCACTGAAAAAAATGAAAAATATCTCTCTGTTGACGGTGTCCTTTTCTCAAAGGACGGAAAAACTCTTTTAAAATATCCAACAACCAAATCCGATACAAAGTATACAATCGGCGATAATGTTACAACCATTGGTGCCAATGCGTTCAGCGGCACCCTTTACCTTGAGGAAATTGTAATCGGCAAGGGCGTTACAAAGCTTAATGACTCTGCCTTCGCAGGCTCTTCCATCAATTTTGCTTATATTCCTGACAATGTTAAGGTTGTTGGCTTCGATGCTTTTAAGGGCTGCACAAAGCTTAGAACCGTTGTTTTCGGCAAGGGTGTTGAGCTTATCGGTGCAGGGGCGCTCAGCTGCGCAAACGGTGTAAGGCTTGTTATTATTGGCAACGATATGGCAACGCCTCCTGCAACAAACGGCAACTGCTACTATGCAAGTGACTATATTTGTACCGAGCATAAATATGGCTACGAGGACAAGGCGCCAACCTGCACCGAAAGTGGCTACAACCGTTGTATTCTCTGCCAAAGATACGAGTATGTTAAGGCAACAAATCACTCAGGCGCAGTGCTTGAGCAGGTTAATGCTACATGTAAAGAGGACGGCTACAGGCTTGTTGATTGCTTTGGCTGCGGACAGACAGTAAAGGCTATTACAACCCCTGCAACGGGACATGTTTCCGACGGTCATATTTATACAATTCCCGCACGGTATATGTCACCCGAGGTTAAGTACTCCACCTGTATTATTTGTAACGAAATGTATGTTTACAAGTATAATGCGAATTTCTTAATCATTGGCGATGTAAACTGTGACGGCAAGATTGACGAAACCGACTTCGCTGTTCTCTTGGCTTATATTGCGGATAACAGTGCGGTTACCGAAATTTCCACCCATAATGCAAATATAAACCACGATAAGGTTATTGATATGGAAGATGCCAAGATGCTCCGTGCTTACCTTAACGGCGAGCTTAACGAGCTTCCTCAGGATGACCTAAAGTGCAATAACCATTCCTGGAAAAACACATTGCAGATAACCAAGGCTTCCTGCGAAACACAGGGCTTTAGAATCAGATATTGCTCATCCTGCGGTATTTTAACCGATGAGCTGGTGACACCCCAGCTTAAACATACCTTAACAAACACAACTGTTATTAATCCATCCTGTACGGCGGTGGGACAAAGAATTTCCTTCTGCACAACCTGTAACAAGACTGTAATTGAAACCTTAGATAAGCTTCAGCATACACGCAATTGGTACACTGTTGGCGGTCAGCGAGGCTATGAATACAGCACCTGCAAGGTTTGTGGCGCACTTGAAAGCAGAACAGTTGATTACACTGTGTTTGAAACTTTATTAGAGCAAATTCCAAAGTACTATAAGGTTTATTATCAGCCCGAAACGCTTCACTTAATCGAGCCTGTTTTGGAAAACTACAAATGCTCTCTTACACAGGACGAGGTTAACGAAAATGTTAACATTTTGGCAGAGGCATTAAGGAATGCCCACTTTAATGTATTTAAAGCGCCCACAGTATTTATTGAAACTCCACCCACATCACAGAGCCAAGATTACATTTCCTCAAGCATTTTCGTAGCTTATATGGACGAGAATGGCAAGCCTGTTGTTGAAGCCGTTGACTATAACGGTCAGGTTAAGGTAAGAGGCCGCGGTTCATCGGGCTGGAGTGGCAAGCTCCCATACAACATTAAGTTCAGCTCTAAGGTTGACCTGTTTGGAATGGGCGCGGGCAAGAAGTATTGCTTGCTTAGTAATAAAAACGATGAAACTCTTATAAGAAATGCCCTTACCTTTGAGCTTTCTTACCTGCTTGGCATTAAAAACTCCGCAAAGTATACTATTGTAGATTTATATGCGGGCGGAACATATGCAGGCAGCTATATGATGACAACTCCTATGGATGTTGGCGAGGACAGAATTGAGATTGACGAAGAAACCGATTTCCTCCTTGAAATTGAAAAGGAGTGGGACGGCGAGTCAGATGACCAAGAAAAGTGCTACCTTGTTAACACGCCTATCTATGGCATCCGCGCCATTGTTAACAACCCCGAAAAGGAGGATATGAGCGCAGAGGCATATTCCAAGCTTTGGACAAGTGTGGCGCAAATTGACTTTGCAATACGAAGCGGAGATTGGGAAACTATCCAAACATATATTGATGTCGATAGTGTGGCAAGATACTATATTCTCCACGAAATGCTAAAGGAAATTGATATTATTTGGGACTCCACGCGCTTCTGTATCACAAACGGCAAGCTGACAGGCGGACCCGCTTGGGACTTTGACTATGCAATGTTCTGGGACGGTATGCAGGGCGGCACCGCATTTAGCGAGCAGGCATATTACAAGAACAATTCCGGAAAAGTTTGTGAGGGCGGCGTTATTGGCAAGTCCTCAACAGGTGTTTGGGCAAGCGTAACATGGTATTGCCCTGATATGAACTCCACAAGTGACAGAATTTGGTTCTGCTCTCTTTACAAGCACTCGCCCGACTTTGTTAAGCTTGTTTGCAGATATGTGGCTGAGTTTAACGATGAGCTTACTCTAATGTACGAAAGCGAGTACAACGACAAGGGCAAGCTGATTAGAGATAACGTTATCGACTCTATCATTCTTGATGATGAAAACGAGGCTTCCATTATTCGTAACAGAAATAAGTTTGGCGTTCTTAAGCAGACCTATGACACAAACATCAAGAACTTGCGCAACTGGCTCAAGGAGCGTAACGAATGGATGCAAGAGTTCTATGCCGCTAAGCTAAAGGAGCTTGAGTAATCTAAATTTTAATATCAAAAACACTTTGCTTGCAATGAAAAGAGGACGAGGAGCTTTAAATGCTCTTCGTCCTTTTTCTGTCCGTAGGTAATGTGCTTTATCAGATTCAAAAGCTTTTCTCAAAAGTGCGCCCCTTATGGAACAGTCCTTTTTTGAATGATGTTGCATATAAGAAAAAAATTGCGGAGCTTAATGCCTTAGCATAAGCTCCGCTAATTTTTGATTAATTAAGGATTATTCCTCGATTACCTGTGGCTTAGGCTCAGCCTTTTTAACGCCAACCTTGTTATACTCAGCAAGACCTGTACCTGCAGGGATAAGCTTACCGATAATAACATTTTCCTTAAGACCGAGCAAGTGGTCAACCTTGCCCCTGATTGCAGCCTCTGTAAGAGCCTTTGTAGTCTCCTGGAAGGATGCGGCGGACAGGAAGGACTCGGTTGAGGAAGCAGCCTTTGTAATACCGAGAAGGATTGGAGTGAAGGTTGCAACGCGAAGGTCAATTTCGCCTGCTTCAATTCTTGCTTCAATTCTTTCGTTCTCCTCGCGGAGCTCGGTAACATCAACCACCATTCCCTCAATAAGCTCTGTATCGCCCGGGTTGTCGATCTTAACCTTTCTGGTCATCTGACGGGTAATAACCTCAACGTGCTTATCGTCAACCTCAACGTTTTGTGAACGGTAAACCTTCTGTACCTCGCGTACAATGTAGTCATAAACCGCCTCAATGCCGTTGATCTTGAGGATATCAAGAGGAGCCATATAGCCCTCTGTCAAAGGCTGACCCTTAACTACTGTGTCACCGTCGTGTACGATCATTGTTGTACCGAACGGAACATCGTAGCTACGGCTCTCGCCTGTTTCTGTGTCATTTACGTGGATCTTGTTGATACGTCCGTCAAGAGTGATTGTAACATCACCGTTAATTTCACAAGCGATTGCAGGCTTCTTAGGACGACGAGCCTCAAACAGCTCCTCAACTCTTGGTAGACCCTGTGTAATGTTTGCGGAAGCGACACCACCTGTATGGAAGGTTCTCATAGTAAGCTGTGTACCAGGCTCACCGATGGACTGTGCGGCAATAACACCAACAGCCTCACCAATATTAACCGGCTTGGAGCTTGCAAGGTCCATACCGTAGCAGTGCGCACATACGCCGCCCTTTGTCTTACAACGAAGAACAGAACGTACCTTAACCTCTTTAATTCCTGCATTGATAATCTTTGTTACATCCTTTGCAAGAATCATATTGTTTTCCTTAACGATAACCTCGCCTGTTGTTGGGTCAACAACATCCTCAACGGTGTATCTGCCAAGAAGTCTATCCTTAATGGACTCAACTGTTTCGTTTCCGTCCTTAATGTCACTCATAACCATATAGTCACGAGTACCGCAGTCCTCCTCACGAATGATAACCTCGTGAGATACGTCAACAAGACGTCTTGTCAAGTAACCGGAGTCAGCTGTCTTAAGCGCTGTATCGGAAAGGGACTTACGAGCTGAACGGGCAGCTACGAAGTAGTCAAGTATTGTCAAGCCCTCACGGAAGTTGGACTTAATCGGAATTTCCATAGTCTTACCTGTTGCAGAGAACATAAGTCCACGCATACCGGCAAGCTGACGCATCTGTGTCATACTACCACGGGCACCTGAGTCCGCCATCATCTTGATTGGGTTATATCTGTTAAAGCTCTTCTGAATTTGGGCGATAACATCATCTGTTGCCTTGTCCCAAATTTCGATTACGCAGTTGTATCTTTCGTCCTCGGAAAGCTCACCGTCATTAAAGTGCTGGAAGATTTCATCAACCTTTGCCTCAGCATCCTTAACGATTGTGTACTTAGCCTCAGGAATTGTCATGTCCGCAACGGAGATGGAAAGGGACGCCTGTGTTGAGTACTTATAGCCCATTTCCTTAATGTGGTCAAGAACCTCTGCAGCCTTTGTGAAGCCGTGGGTCTTGATTGTGCGGTCAACTATCTGAGAAAGCTGCTTGCTTCCTGCAACGAAGTCGATCTCAAGGCCAAATGGGTCAACCTCTCTGTCAACATAGCCAAGGTCCTGTGGAATCTGCTTATTGAAGATAAGTCTACCAAGGGTAGCATCGATAATCTTTGTCTGCTTAACACCGTTAATTTCCTTCTCTACTCTTACCTTAATAGGAGCGTGAATGTCAAGATCCTTACTTTCGTAAGCCATCATTGCCTCATCGAAGTTACGGTAAATGTTGCCCTCGCCCTTTTCACCTGCTCTGTCAAGAGTTAGATAGAATGAACCAAGGACCATATCCTGTGATGGTACTGCAATTGCCTTACCGTCAACAGGCTTTAAAAGGTTGTTCGCGGAGAGCATTAAGAACCTTGCCTCTGCCTGTGCTTCACTGGAAAGCGGAACGTGAACAGGCATCTGGTCACCGTCGAAGTCCGCGTTGAACGCCTTACATACAAGTGGGTGAAGCCTAATTGCTCTACCCTCTACAAGTACAGGCTCGAATGCCTGAATTGAAAGACGGTGAAGTGTTGGCGCACGGTTGAGGAGTACAGGATGCTCCTTGATTACATTCTCAAGTGCGTCCCAAACATCGTCTACAACCTGCTCAACATTTCTCTTTGCTTCCTTAATGTTAGCTGCCTTGCCTGTTTCAACAAGACGCTTCATTACGAATGGCTTGAAAAGCTCAAGAGCCATTTCTCTTGGCAAGCCGCATTGATAAATCTGAAGGTTTGGTCCTACAACGATAACTGAACGTCCGGAGTAGTCAACACGCTTACCGAGCAAGTTCTGTCTAAAGCGGCCCTGCTTACCGCGGAGCATTTCGGACAAGGACTTAAGGGTTCTTGTGTTTGGACCTGTTACAGGCTTACCGTGCTTACCGTTGTCGATAAGCGCGTCAACAGCCTGCTGAAGCATTCTCTTCTCGTTTTTAACGATTATATCAGGTGTGTGAAGCTCAATAAGCTTCTTTAAACGGTTATTTCTTGTAATAACTCTACGGTAAAGGTCATTCAAGTCAGAAGCAGCATATCTGCCGCCGTCAAGGGGCACCATCGGTCTGATATCCGGTGGGATAACGGGAAGAACATCAAGAATCATCCACTCGGGACGGTTGTTTGACTTTCTAAATGCCTCAATTATCTCAAGCCTCTTAATAATTCTAACCTTCTTTTGACCTGAAGCCTTAAGAAGCTCTTCCTTAAGCTCCTTGGAAACAGCCTCAACGTCAATCTCTGCAAGAAGCTTCTTAATAGCCTCTGCACCCATTTCAGCAACGAAACGGTCACCGTACTTTTCATAGTACATATTGTACTCATTGTCATTGAGAAGCTGATACTTCGCTAAGGGAGTATCACCCGGATCAATAACTATTCTCTGTACGAAGTAGAGAACGCTTTCAAGCGCCTTTGGTGAGATATCAAGGACTAAGCCCATTCTTGATGGGATAGCCTTGAAGTACCAAATGTGTGAAACCGGGCAAGCAAGAGAAATGTGACCCATTCTCTCACGGCGAACCTTCTTTGTGGTTACCTCTACACCGCACTTTTCGCATCTGTGTCCCTTATGACGGGAGCGCTTATATTTACCGCAAGAGCATTCCCAGTCCTTGGTAGGACCAAAGATTTTCTCGCAGAAAAGACCATCCTTTTCCGGCTTTTGGGTACGGTAGTTGATTGTTTCAGGCTTTGTAACCTCGCCTGAGGACCAGCTAAGTATCTTTTCCGGAGAAGCAAGACCTATTTTTATAGAATCAAATGTATGTTCCATCAGCATTTTCCTTCTTTTAGTATTTTAGATTTATTTGCGTTGTATCAGTCATCGAAGTCGTCGAAGCTATTGTCTTCCTCATAGGAATCCTCTGAATCACCGTACTCTTCCTCGTACTCCTCATCGTACTCCTCATCATAGCTCTCTTCTTCAGCCTCTTCCTCGTGTGCCTCCTCAACAGGCGCAACGATGTTCATTGGCTCAAGCTCCTCCTCACCAAGGTTAGAAAGCTCAATTTCGTTGCCTTCCTTGTCAAGCACAGTAATATCAAGGGCAAGTGCCTGAAGCTCCTTAACAAGAACCTTAAAGGACTCGGGAACGCCCGGAGTTGGGATGTTTTGACCCTTAACGATTGCCTCGAATGCCTTTGTTCTACCGAGAACATCGTCACTCTTAACAGTCAAGATTTCCTGGAGTGTGTATGCAGCGCCGTAAGCCTCAAGCGCCCAAACCTCCATCTCACCGAAACGCTGACCGCCAAACTGGGCTTTACCGCCGAGAGGCTGCTGTGTAACGAGTGAGTAAGGACCTGTGGAACGAGCGTGAATCTTATCGTCAACCAAGTGATGGAGCTTTAAGTAGTACATAATACCAACTGTTACAGGGTTATCAAACGGCTCACCTGTGCGTCCATCGTAAAGGATTGTCTTACCGTCGCAAATTCTAAGCTTATCCTCTTCGTAAAGCTTCTTAATTGCCTCAGGATTGTTCCTTGTTTCCTTATCAAGCTTTTGGATATCCTTCTTGCCGTCTTCTCTTACTACTTCCTCAAACAAATCCTTACCGTCTGTGTTTTCGTTAGGCAATACCTTTCTCCAAAGACCTGCCATCTTTAAGCACTCAAAGATATCCTGCTCCTTAGCGCCGTCAAATACAGGTGTCATTATCTTCCAGCCAAGCTTCTTAGCCGCAATACCGAGATGCACCTCAAGAACCTGACCGATATTCATACGTGAAGGAACGCCGAGTGGGTTAAGAACGATGTCAAGAGGAGTACCGTCTGCAAGATATGGCATATCCTCAGGTGGGAGTATTCTTGAAATAACACCCTTGTTACCGTGACGGCCCGCCATCTTGTCACCAACAGAGATTTTTCTCTTCTGTGCAACATAAACCTTAACTACCTTGTGTACTCCGGGGGACAAGGACTCATCACCGTTTTCACGGGAGAATACCTTAACGTCAACAACGATACCTGCCTCACCGTTCTTAAGACGGAGGGATGTATCTCTTACATCTCTTGACTTCTCGCCGAAAATAGCACGAAGGAGTCTTTCCTCGGCTGTAAGCTCGGTTTCACCCTTTGGTGTTACCTTACCTACAAGAATGCTGTGAGCCTTAACCTCAGTACCTATTCTTACAATACCGTTTTCGTCAAGGTTCTTAAGCGCATCCTCGCCTACGTTTGGAATTTCCCTTGTAATTTCCTCAGGACCAAGCTTTGTATCTCTTGCTTCCTGTGAATATTCCTCAATGTGAATGGAGGTGTATACGTCATCGCGGATAAGCTTCTCGTTAAGAAGAACCGCGTCCTCGTAGTTGTAGCCCTCCCAAGTCATAAAGCCGATAAGTGCGTTCTTACCGAGGGAGATTTCACCGTTGGAGGTTGCAGGACCGTCAGCAATAACCTGACCCTTAATAACCTCCTCGCCAACCTTAACGATTGGCTTTTGGTTTACACAGTTACCCTGGTTGGATCTCTTGAACTTAATAAGCTCATATCTATCCTTAAGACCCTTGTCGTTCTTTATAACGATATGTGTTGCGTCAACCTCCTCAACTGTACCGTTCTCCTTTGCAAGAACTACTACACCTGAGTCGATAGCAGCCTTATATTCCATACCTGTACCAACGATTGGTGAATCGGAGGTAAGAAGCGGAACTGCCTGCTTCTGCATGTTTGAACCCATGAGCGCACGGGCGTTGTCATCGTTTTCGATAAACGGTATCATTGCTGTTGCAACGGATACAACCATCTTAGGAGAAACGTCCATATATTCAGCTCTGTCGGAATCTGTTTCCAAGATTTCGCTTCTTTCGCGGGCGATAATCTTCTTCTTTACGAAGCGTCTGTTCTCGTCAAGCTCCTCATAAGCCTGAGCAATAACGTGACCGTCCTCCTCGTCGGCGGTTAAGTAAACTACCTCATCGGTAACTACACCGTCAACAATTTTACGGTAAGGAGCCTCGATAAAGCCGTATTTGTCAATCTTTGCATATGTTGAAAGGTATGAAATAAGACCGATATTTGGACCTTCAGGTGTTTCAACAGGACACATTCTACCGTAGTGAGTATAGTGAACGTCACGCACCTCAAAGCCAGCCCTGTCTCTTGAAAGACCGCCGGGACCAAGGGCAGAAATACGACGCTTGTGTGTGATTTCTGCAAGTGGGTTGTTCTGGTCCATAAACTGTGAAAGTGGGGATGAACCGAAGAACTCTCTGATTGCGGTTGCAACAGGACGGATGTTAACAAGTGTTTTTGGAGAAAGATCCTCAGTGCTTTGAGTTGTAAGCCTTTCTCTGATAATTTTCTCCATACGGGACATACCGATGCGGAGCTGGTTCTGCAAAAGCTCACCAACGCAACGCAGACGTCTGTTACCCAAATGGTCGATATCGTCCTTCTTACCGATGTTGTAATCAAGACCGATCATATAGGAGATAGAGGACAAGATATCCTCCTTGGTAATGTGCTTAGGGCAAAGCTCCTCGGTGGAGTACTTAATCTTTTCGCGAATTGCCTCAAGGTCGCCGCCGCACTCGTTAATGATAGCCTGAAGGTTCTCGAAGTGAAGCTTCTCGCTAACGCCGAAGTCCTCAAGACCGTCCCTCCAGTTTTCACCAAGCAAGTACTTAGGGTCAATTGTACCGTTACCGAAGATCTTAAGCTCAACAGGGTTGCCTGTTTCCTTCTCTGTTGCGATAACGTAAACCTCGTTTACGCAGTTAGAGTCGATAAGCTCAATATCCTCCTTAGTAATAACCTTACCCGGCTCACAGATGATTTCGCCTGTAAGATTACTTACAACAGGGCGAGAAAGGGTAAGACCTAAAATACGCTTAGAGATAGCAAGCTTTTCGTTGAACTTGTATCTACCAACGGGGTAAAGGTCATATCTCTTGCCGTCAAAGAAATAGTTATGAATAAGTGTTTTTGCGCTCTCTACGTTTGCAGGCTCGCCCGGACGGTGCCTCTTGTAGATTTCCTTAAGCGCCTCCTCCTGAATGGATGTGCCAAACTCCATAGCGAGCTTTTCACTGTCATCCTTTTCAAGAGTTGGTGTGATGAACTTTTCACCAAACATATCCTTGAGCTCCTCAGCGGTTTCAATACCGAGGGCACGGATAAATACTGTAACAGGCATCTTCCTGTTCTTGTCAATGTGAACATAGAATACATTGGATGCATCAGTCTCATACTCAAGCCAAGCACCACGGTAAGGAATTACCTGTGCGGAGTAGTTATGAATACCTGTTTTGTCAATTGAGAAATCATAGTACATTCCCGGAGAACGTACAATCTGTGAAACAACAACACGCTCTGCACCGTTGATAACGAAGGTACCGTTATCTGTCATAAGCGGGAAGTCGCCCATGAACACCTCGTGCTCCTTAACCTCGCCTGTCAAGCGGTTTGACAAACGAACATTAACTCTTAGAGGAGCTGCGTAGTTCACATCTCTGATTTTGCATTCCTCAACAGGGTACTTAGGCTTATTTACATCAAGTGTGTAGGAAACAAACTCGATGCAAAGATCCTCGGAATGGTCGGTAATTGGGGAAATATCATGCAATACCTCCTTGATACCCTTTTCAAGAAACCATTGGAAGGACTCCTTCTGTACGTCGATGAGGTTCGGCATTTCACAGAGCTCGTTAATCTTAGCGAAGCTCATTCTTGTGTTTTTGCCAAGCTTTTGTTCTTTGACCATAGACTTTAATCACTCCAATTCCCTTTTATATATATTATATAAAAGATTATTTTAGAAAATATTATGCAGTTCTGTATTTTAGCACCCTTTCCATACAATGTCAATACTTAAATAAAAATAATTAGAAATTTTTAAAATAATTTACAATTTATCTATTGTAAATTTACAGTTTTTTAATATGTAACTTTTTTGTGAACAGATTTTTTGCCGTTTCAAATTACTCCCCCGCTACTAATTTAGTTTAGATTACATATATAATTTAACTACTTAAAAATATTTTTGATTTTTTTAAAAAAGGTATTGATTTTTTGAATAAGATGTGTTATTATATGTAACTGTACGAACAGGCTATATTCGGAGCACCCTCTCAGGCGACGGATAGCATCTGTCGGATGATAATATTTAAAGGAGGAATTTCTCATGCCAAATATCAAATCTGCTAAGAAGAGAGTTAAGGTTATCGCTACCAAAACACTTCGTAACAAGATGCTAAAGTCTCAGCTTAATACAGCTATTAAGAAGTTCAAGTCTGCTGTAGAGGCCGGTGACAAGGAAGCTGCTCAAGTTGCTTATGTAGCTGCTGTGAAGAGAGTTGACAAGGCTGTTAGCCAGGGTATTCTCCACAAGAACAACGCTGCACACAAGAAGAGCCAGTTCACACTTATGTATAACAAGATGGCGTAAGCCTATTAAGCAAGCTGTGTTTAACCCGCACAGCTTGTTTTTTTGCACAACATTTCATTACGCCCGTTACTTATTCTCTTTTCATATGAATATAAAACAAAAAAGTGCTTCAAAGCGAAGCACTTTTTTATTTAACTAAAAATTAGTCATCGATGTAAGGCATAAGAGCCATAAATCTTGCTCTCTTAATAGCCTTTGTAAGCTCGCCCTGGTGATGAGCGCATGTGCCTGTAATTCTTCTTGGAAGAATCTTTGCACGCTCTGTAACATACTTTCTCAAACGAGCTGTATCTTTATAATCGATGTGACCAACCTTGTCTGCACAGAATGCACAAACCTTCTTCTTCTTGCGCATTACCTGACGTGCAGGACGCTGAGCAACCTGTTCTTTTTCAACAACGTTGTTATCCATTTTAAAATCCTCCTATAAAATTTGCTTTTCCATTCAATTATTAGAATGGAAGATCGTCATCACCTGTAACCTCTTCAAATCTTGCTGTTTCCTGAGTTTGGAAAGCAGGAGCCTCTCCACCGAAGGAGCCGGCAGGTGCGTCAGCCTTTGCATCTACAAAGAACGCCTCGTCAGCAACGATTTCTGTTGCGTAACGCTTGTTGTTCTGCTGGTCGTTCCAGGTCCTTGTTTGAACAGAGCCTGAAATGCAAATTGAGCTACCCTTCTTAAAGAACTTACAAATGAATTCTGCTGTTTGTCTCCAAGCAACACAGTTGATAAAATCTGTTTGTGCATCCTTGCCACGGCGATTTACCGCAACGGAGAAGGAAGTAACAGATACGCCTTGTGGGGTCTGCTTTAGTTCAGGATCAGCAGTCATTCTGCCGCCCAAAATCACCTTATTTAAGTTAAAGTTTGCCATATTGACCCTCCTTTAAAGCTTACGCTTCTTTCTTTGTCTTCTTGTCTTCAACAAGACGAATTACGATAGAGCGAAGAATGCTTTCGTTAATACCAAACAAACGCTCAAGCTCAGCGGGGAATTCGCCTTCACTCTTGAAGTTTACAAGAACATAGTAACCATCGTTCTGATCGTTGATTGGATATGCGAGCTTACGCTTACCCCACTCATCAACATTTTCGATAGTACCATTCTCTGCGATTAACGCTGTGAACTTTTCAACTGTTGCCTTAACTGCATCCTCACCGTTTGCACAGTCAACAACGAACAAAGTTTCATAAGAGTTGAGAACCTTTTCCATCTTTTACACCTCCCTATGGACTTACGACCGATGATTTAAAAGATTTACCATCGGCAGGAAGCAAGTATTTGCATACTTGTTCTGCGATATTTTATCACACAAAGCTTACAATGTCAATAAGTTTTCTTGAAAATTTTGAAAAATTATTGATTTGATAATTAATATATGATAAAATTAGTGAGAAAATTAATGATTACGGAGATTATATGAAGCATATTGATATATATACAGACGGCTCCTGTAGGTGTAACCCCGGTCCCGGAGGATGGGGCGCTATCCTTGTTTACAAGGGGATTGAAAAGGAGCTGTGCGGCGGCGAAAAGGAAACAACCAATAACCGCATGGAGCTAACCGCAGTTATTAAGGCTTTACAGGCACTTAAAGAAAGCTGCCACATTACCCTTACCTCCGACTCAAAGTATGTGCTTGATGCCATTACAAACGGTTGGGCAGAGTCTTGGAGGGCAAAGGGATGGAGAAAGGCGGACAAAAGCCCTGCCCTTAACCCTGACCTTTGGGAAATCCTTCTTGACGAGATAAAGAAGCACAACATAACCTATGTTTGGGTAAAGGGCCACGCAGGGCACCCATACAACGAAAGATGCGACGAAATGGCGCAGAGGGAGTCAGGAAAATTTTTATCATAACATAGCAAAGCAGACCTTTTTAGTGTCTGCTTTGCTTTCTTATTATAATAATGAAGATTTTTTCAAAAAAACACTGCAAGCAAGGTGCCTGCAGTGTTTATTTTAATTATTTTATCTTGTTCATTGAGATTGATGAACCGTAGCTGCCCATTGAGCAATATACATACACAGTACCTCTGAAGTTCATAACTCTTAGCACCGTGCTTATCTCAAACACATCGTTTTTAGAGCCCGGATAGATTGTTACTGTAAACTCACCTGTTTCAGGGTTATACTCATTTGTAGCAAACTTACCGTAGGACTCAATTGTAGCCTGTCTACCGTATGCATCTGTAATAGTTGTAATAGCTCTTAGGTCGCAGGTTTGCTCAAGCTCAGGGAAATATGCAAGGTTCAGCTTGTATGTAAGTGAAAGTGCATTCTTTCCGGAAACCGTTGCCTTAGTTGCGCCAACGAATGTAATAATATCAGCGGGGATTTCAAGCTTTGGAGCGATTTTAACATTCTCTTCTGTGTTAACATCAAGGCTGTCACAGTAGATGCAGCAAAGCTCTGTCTTACCAACTGCTGTGTAGGATGCCAAGGACTTTGTTGCCCACTCAAACTCGTGAATACCGGTAGGAGCAATCTCAATCTTCTTTCCTGCGGAGCCGCAAAGGCTACAGATTTCCTGCTGAACGCCTGCAAAGCCGCACTTAGCAGTTACATAAGTCTCAAACTTGTCAAACTTATGCTCTGTTACTGTTGGAATAGTAATGTTCTGCATTACCTGATGGCACTTTGTACATTCTGCATGTCCAAGACCTGTTTCTGTACATGTCGGAGCCTTATCTGTAATAATTTCATCATATGAGTGACCTGCATCAGGACCGGACTCGATAACAACATTTACCTTGTTGCCGCAAACCTGGCACTGCGCAAGGCACTTACCGTCGGAATCACATGTAGGAGCAACATAGTCAGGACCCTCAAGAATGTAATCATCCTTGGTGATGTCGCACGCGTGAGTGCGGAGCTGAAGCTCGTGAATAGTAGCAGCAGAGCCGTTTGGCCACTTAGCACCGACTGTATGAACTCTGATTGCAACTGCCTTTACGCCGTTTTTAAGAACAGCATTCAAGTCATATTTGCTTGGGTTGTTTGTATTAGAACCGTTATCAACCTTGTCAACGTTACAGGTTGCACCAACCTCGTATTTTGAGTTGCCGGGAATTTCGCCAAGCTCCTCATTAAAGTCAGAGTTATAAACCAAGAATTCTACTTTGAAATGGCTATAGTTTGAAGAAACATAAATGTAGCCCGATGTGAACACATATTCTCTGTCAAGAATTACATCAAAATATGATCCGCCCGGTGCATACCAGTTGGAAGCCATATTTCCATCGAACACCTTTTCGGGATGAACGCCATTGTTCATTTGATCAATGTAAGCATCGGTGTAGTTGCTTCCTTCCGCAGTGTTAACTGTAATCTTGTAGTCAACAATGCTTGTGGAAGGAACAAAATCTGTTGTTTTGTCTGTATACTCATGCTTCTTTAGCTTATGCTCATCCTGCTCACCGCAAATTGTACAGGTGTATGCAAAAATACCTTCCTCATCAATGGTTGGCTTTTTAGTAACCTTACCTGTATCCCAGTTATGTGACTTAGCAGGTGTGTGGTCACCCTTGTAGGTAACATCACATCCATCATCTGTACACTCATAAAGTGTATAGCCCTCAACATCGCACTTTGCAGGAACTGTTTCCTTTGCTACAAAGTTATGACCGAGAGAAGGAACATCGTAAAGCTTGGTGGAGCCGCAGCCTGTGCAGGTAACTGTTAAAATACCGTTTTCTGTGTTGGAAGGACCTCTTGTAACTGTGCCCTCGTCCCACTTATGGAAGCCTGTTGGCTCAAGAGCCTTCTTGATTGTCTTGCCGCACTGGCAAGAATACTCTCTAAAGCCCGGTACCATACAGGTTGGGTTTTCCTCGCCTGAAGTTTCAAACACGTGGTCACCGCTTTGAGCATATGTACTGATTTCATACAAATACTCACCGCCGCCCCAGTTACCGTTATAAATCCTAATTTCAATTTTTCTTGCTTCTACATACGGACCCATTTTGAAGGTTGTAATTGTAGAAACGTCAGTAATATCGGAGTCCCAAACAATATCGTCATTGGAGTTATAAAGAATAACTCTCATAAGAGCAACATTGAAGGTTCTGCCTGTAAGAGTTTCGTTTGTACCAACAAGCTTTGCACCACCCTCGGTGTTACACTCGATATCGATATCTGAGAACAAATACTCTTCCTCAAAGTTCATCCAAATAGAATAGTTTTTACCCTGTGGAGAGTGGGTACCTGTCTTAATATCGCCGTCTGTTACAGCGCTCCATTTTGTAGCCCAGAAGTTATTGTTGTTAGCGCCTGTTGCTGAGAAAATAGCCTTACTAGCAACATTCTCGAGCTGAGCGCTACACATCTTAAGGTCGGGGGCATATGTTTCGATTTCCCACATATACTCATTTTGTCCCTTACCGTCAACCTTGAAAATTTCGACCCTGTCACCCTTAACATTTGGCTGAACAGAAATTTCGGTAAGATTCTCTACCTCAAGCTCCTTGCCCTCATAAACGAGCTGGTCGCCATAGTAAACATTAACCTGTAGACAGAAAATGTTCTTTGAATTTGTAACTGTGTTACCGTCAATAACACCGCTGCCATTGAATGCAACCTTGATATCTGTAAAGTAGTACACATCATCATAGTCGAGCATATATGAATAGTACATACCCTTAGGAGATGTAGTACCTGTGGTTCTGTCACCGTCATTAAGCTTGGTCACATCCACATTGGAGCCAACCGAAATGTTCAAGCCCTTAGTATCCTCAACACTAATGGTAGCCTTGCCTGCTATATTCTCGGTCGGAGTACCCTCAGGTATCTCGAACTCAGCGAAAGCAAGACTTGCGAACATTGGCAACAGCATTAAAACTGCTAATGTTACTGCTAAGATTTTCTTCATTTGTTTTCCTCCTGAAAATGCGAAACCCGCAAATTATGCGAATTGTTAATTTATCACAATAATAATATATCATATTATATATTTTTTGTCAAGTTGCTTAAAAGATTTTTTCCATTTAATTATAAAATTATTAATATTTACTATACTTTGCGATATTACTCGCGCTATGACAACGTATTTTACGGTCAAAAAGCAAAAACGACAAGCTAAGGCTTGTCGTTTTTTGGTGCTCTTGCGGAGATTCGAACTCCGGACACCTTGATTAAAAGTCAAGTGCTCTACCATCTGAGCTACAAGGGCATAGTTTTTGTGCCTATATATATTAGCACACAAAGTGTGGTTTGTCAATAGTGTTTTTTTATTTTTTCACAAAATAAATTCAAGTCCCAATTGTTGACAGGTAGCTATAAAAGTGATATACTTAACTTAAAGCTTTGCTTTACAAATCCATTAAGAGGTAACAAAAAATGAACGAAAAAATTATGCTTTGGGACAACCCGCCCTACATTGATTACACTGACAATCAATTCCGCCCTTCAATTACGGAATATAGAGTAAATGATAAGAAAACAACAGTTATTGTCTGTCCCGGCGGTGGCTACGGGTGCAAGGCGGACCACGAAAAAGCCCCCGTTGCAGAAATGTTCAACAAGCACGGTATAAACGCATTTACTCTTGATTATAATGTTGCCCCCTGCCACAAGCTTGCACCACTTAGCGATGTGCAGCGTGCCATACGAGTTGCGCGCAGTATGGGGTACGAGAAAATTGCGGTTTGCGGCTTTTCTGCAGGCGGACATTTAACCTGCACAAGCGCCACTTTGTATAATTATGAAGCTTATGAAAAAACTGATAGCATTGATAATTTGAGCGCCCGCCCCGATGCCTTTATTCCCTGCTATCCGGTTGTTACAATGGACAAGTCCTTTACGCACTTGGGCTCAAGGCAGAATCTGCTTTCAAGCGAATGGGAAAACGAGGAGCTTGCCGAGCTTTTCTCAAACGAAAAGCACATTGACAAAAATACTCCCCCTTGCTTCATCTGGCATACTGCTAACGATGAGGCGGTGCCTGTTAAGAACTCTTTAGAGCTTGCAAGGGCTCTTAGTGAAAACGGAGTTTACTTTGAAATGCACATTTTTCCAAACGGCTGCCACGGCTTAGGTCTTGCTTATGACAGGAAGGATATTGGCACATGGTCTGAGAGTGCCTGCACATTTTTAAGCCTTTTGGGATTTTAATTCTTTAGTTAGCCCGCAATCAATTGTTAAAATTTTCTTGATTTTTGTCGTATTTTATGTTAGTATTAATAGGATGAAAAACATTTAATCAGAAAGGTACAACGCTAATATGAATGTTATTGTCGTTTCGTTAGTTATGCTTTTAGGCGGTCTTGCCTTTTTCCTGTACGGTATGAACATTATGTCAACCGGCCTTGAAAGAATGGCGGGCGGCAAGCTGGAAACAATACTGAAAAAAGCCTCCTCCAACAAAGTAAAGGGTATGGCGCTTGGTGCAGGTGTTACTGCGGTTATCCAGTCCTCCTCCGCAACAACCGTTATGATTGTCGGTCTTGTCGGCTCGGGAATTATGGCGTTGCCACAAACACTTGGTATGCTTATGGGTACTAACATCGGTACCACCATTACTCCTTGGATTACTGCGCTCCCCGCTTTGGGTGGCGACTCCGGCGATTTGGCTTGGCTCGGATATTTAAAGCCATCCTTCTTTACACCTATTATTGCCGTTATCGGTATTATCCTAATTATGTTCTTAAACAAAAAGAACAAGAAAAACAAGGATATCGGCGCTATTTGCTTAGGCTTTGCTATTTTGATGCAGGGTATGGAGCTTATGTCCGACTCCGTTTCAGGATTAACTGAGGGCAACAGTGTATTCACCAGCGTTATCGCTTGGCTTGACAGTAAGTACATCGGCATTTTCTTAGGACTTTTAATTGCCACCCTGTTTACAACAATTATCCAATCCTCCTCCGCCTCTGTGGGCGTGCTTCAGGCTTTGGTTATGAGTGGCGCATTTGAAATGTCCTTTAACGTTGCTATCCCTCTTATTCTCGGCTTTAATATCGGTACCTGTGTAACCGCTGTTATTTCAAGCTTGGCGGCTAACAGAAACGCAAAGCGCGTTGCAGTTATCCACTTGGCTATTAAGATTATTGCGGTTATGATCTGCTTTATACCGTTTGCTATTTGCTCAGCGGTTGGCGCAGGCTTCCTTGATATAACGGTTAATGTTTGGTCAATTGCCATTTTCCACACACTTTTCAATGTTGTTACCACTGCAATTTTGCTCCCATTCTCAAAGCTTATCGAAAAGCTTGCGTTTGTTTTGGTAAAGGAAAAGGAGAGCAAGGTGGAGGTTGCATTTATCGACCCTATTCTTATTCATCAATCTCCATCCGTTGCTGTTAACGAATGCGCTAACCTTACGGTTGAGATGTGTAAGCTTTCTATTGATACCCTTGATTTAGCTATCAAAAATCTATACAGCTACAACGCCGCAACGGCGCAAACTATCATTGATAACGAAAGCATCATTGATAAATATGAGGACAGGCTTGGCACTTACCTTGTTCAGCTTTCCTCCTACTCCCTGTCACAGCAAGACAGCATCAAGATTTCAAAGATGCTGCACACAATTGGCGATTTTGAACGCTTGAGTGACCACGCAATTAACATCCTTAAGGTTTCCGACGAGCTTAACACAAAGAAAATTGTATTTTCCAAGGAGGCTACCGCTGAAATTGAGGTTATTACAAGGGCTATCGGTGAAATCATCAGCATAACCTCAAACGCGTTTATTGACAACAGCCTTGATATCGCTATCCAGGTTGAACCGCTTGAGCAGGTTATTGACGGACTTATATCAGGAACAAAGAACAACCACATTACAAGACTTCAGGCAGGCGCTTGCACAATCGAGCTTGGTTTTGTTCTTTCCGATCTTCTCAACAACTACTCAAGAGTTTCTGACCACTGCTCTAACATTGCAGTTGCAATCATTGAAACATCACACAGCAGCTTTGGCACACACGAATATCTTAACGCCCTTAAATCAAGCGATGACGTTGCCTTTCAAAGCGCATTTAACAGCTTCAAGGAAAAGTACCATTTGCCAACTGCTACGCACTAATACAAAACAAAAAATCTGCCGAGCTCGGCAGATTTTTTTGTTTTATTTTTCGGTCTTAAAAGTAAGCTTATCGTTTGTAATGGACAGAACTATAGTACCTTGGGTGTCGGTTCGGTAAAGCTCCATATCCTTAACCCTTTCCAAAACCTCCTTGTGTGGGTGGCCATACTCGTTGCCAACGCCACAGCTAACCAAAACGTATGTTGGAGTCGCCAAATCAAGGAGCGCCTGTGATGAGGATGTGCGTGAGCCGTGGTGACCGAGCTTGAATACATCACAGTCAAGATCAAGGGAGGAATATCTTTCAACAATGTCAGCCTCCGCCTCCTTCTCCGCGTCCCCCGAAAGAAGCACGCGCCTGTTGCCGTAGCGTGCCATCATGGTTACACTAAAGTCATTGGAGTCATCATAATCATCTCTTAAGGGAGCCAAAAAAGACATTTCAAGCTCTCCCAAATTGATTTTATCTCCTACCATATCGTTGGCATTAAGTATTTCAATTTCGTTGGCTTTCTTTTGCTCCTGCGCCTTATTTATAAACTTTTCATAGGTTGTGCCTGTCTTTGGCTGATTTGGCATTATAAGCATTTCCACATCGTAGGTGTCAAGAATTGTAACACCGTTGCCATAATGGTCTGTGTCAAAATGGGTAATGATAAAATACTCAATTTGCTCAACACCGCAGTCATCAAGGTAAGTTAGCAGCTCATCCTTGGCACTTGCCTTACCCGTATCAATTAATATATTCTCCTCGTCCACCTTAATAAGCGTTGCATCCCCTTGACCCACATCAATAAAGTGGAACTCAACCGTGCCCTCGGGCACCTCGTAGGTTGGCGTTAGCATCGGCTTGATTACAAACCAAAATATTGCCAAAGCAACTAAACAAATTACGCCTAAAATTATTTTTATTGTCCATTGCTTTTCCTTTTTTGTCATCTTCTTTTCTGCCATAGTAAATTCTCCTTACATTTTCTAAATATATTTTACCATATAGGCATTTAAAAATCAATGAAAAAAAGCGCTGAGCTCAGCGCTTTTTTTGTTGAAATATTTCCTTATGCTTATCAAGCGCCAAAAGAAGCACCATACCCAAAGCATAAGCGGAAAGCACCTCACCTGCAAAAACCCCTGCCGTAATTGTTAGGTACACACCAAGGGAGCGAACCTCAGTATAGCAGAAAAGTATCACAAGTGGAACAACCACAGTATTCGCCAAGACTGTTGGCAAGGGCACCAGCCACTTGTTTTTGGCTTTTCCTGCCACAAACGCGCCCACAAGGGTGGCAAGGGAGCCAAACACGGTGTCGAAAATAACCGAGCCCATTGTAAGGTTGGAAATAATGCAACCAACAAAAAGCCCCGGCACCGCAGCAGGCATAAAAAACGGCAAAACACAAAGCGCCTCGCCAAGCCTGAGCTGTACTGCCCCGCTGGCTAAGCCCACAAAATTGGAAAGCCATGTAAGAACAAAGTACATAGCTGCCACAAGTGCGGCTTGCGTTAAATATAACGCCTTAGAATTTTTCATTTTTCTTTCTCCTTAGTTTTTATTTAAGTGAGGATGGTTTCGAACTCACTGTCATATGACGGTAACATTATAGCCTTTTTTTACTCAAAAGTCAATAACAGTATTAAGTTTTTTTGCATACAATGTAATTAGCAATTACACGGAGGTGACATATGAACAACGAAAGCGTGGGATTTTTGCAAATAGTCGCAAAAACGGCAAACGGTGCCTTGCCTGTTGAAAATGCGCAGGTCAACATTTACGAGTATTTTCCCAACAGTGAAAGCAAGGACGGGGAGCTGATTTATTCACTGCTCACAGGCAGTGACGGCAGGACAGAAAAGGTGGCTTTAGGCGCAAAAAGCAAGGAGCTGTCAACAAGCCCGGGAAACGAATTCCCCTTCTCTGTTTACAATTTGGCGGTAGCAAAGAACGGATACTACACAAACAGATATATAAATGTGCCCATTTTTCAAGGGATTAGCGCCATACAGCCCGTGGAGCTTATACCTCTTATGGAATTCAGCGATGAAAATGATGATTTACCAAACGCATCGCGGCGATTTGTTGAAACACCAAATACTGATTTGTAAGGAGCTATTATGCCAAACACAACACCCGTTATACCCGAATACATAACCGTGCATTTGGGCGCCCCCGACTCGGACGCGCCAAATGTGACTGTCCCATATGCGGACTATTTAAAAAATGTGGCATCAAGTGAAATTTTTCCCACCTGGCCGGAAAATGCGCTGCGGGCAAACATTTATGCCCAAAACTCCTTTGCCTTAAACAGAATATACACCGCCTACTATCGCTCCCGCGGATATGACTTTGACATTACAAGCTCCATAGGAATTGACCAATCATTTGTAAACGGCAGGGATATTTTTGAAAATGTATCACAGCTTGTTGACGAGCTTTTTAACGATTACATTGTGATGGGGGACAGCATAGAGCCATACTTTGCCGCATACTGTGACGGCAGGGAGCTAAGGTGCGACGGCTTGGAGCAATGGGGCACTGTTGCATTAGCTGAGCAGGGGCTGACACCGTTTGAAATTTTGCAAAGATATTACGGCAACGACATAAGCATTATAAGGAATGCGCCTGTTGGGGGTGGCACCATAACCTGGGATGGACGCACCCTTGGGGTTGGGGACATTGGAAATGCGGTACAGCAAATACAAATACGGCTGAACAGAATTTCAAAGAACTTCCCCTCCATACCTAAGATATACCCTGTTGACGGCATTTTCGGTCAGGGAACGGAGGATGCGGTGTTAGAGTACCAGCGCGCCTTTGACTTGACCCCCGACGGACTTGTGGGCAAGGAAACATGGTATAGTATACAAAGGACCTTTAGCGCGGTTAAGAGATTAAACGACTTAGCCTCCGAGGGGTTGCGGGCAGATGAAATAACCTCTCTTTTCAACTCCTTCTTGGAGGAGGGGGACAGGGGAAGCGAGGTATATGAGCTACAGTATCTTTTAAATATTGCCTCGGAGTTTAACAACGAAATTCCACCTGTGACGGTGGATGGCATTTTCGGTGCAGGGACAAAAAGTGCCTTGGAGGCATTCCAGCGTTCTTACGGACTGACGGTTGACGGCAAGGTTGGGGTTGAGGACTGGGATAGGCTATACCGTGAATATGTGGGGGTTTTAGACTCCTTGCCAAGCGGATATTTTGGCGGCGTTACTCTTCCCTATCCGGGCACTGTGTTAAGAATCGGCTCCCAAGGGGAGGGCGTTACTGCACTACAGGAATATCTAAACTACATAGGCAACACCTATTCCTCCATACCTAAAATAGAGGTGGACGGCTCCTTCGGCCCTGCCACGCAAAGGGCGGTGCTTGCCTACAAGGAGATTTTCGGATTGGGCAACCAGGGCATTGTTTCCTCAAGCACTTGGGATTCCATCACCGCCACATACAGGGATTTATATGACGGCAACAGAGTGTCATCAGGACAATTCCCCGGATATAACTTGGGTTAATTTTAGGAGGGGCGTATGTACTATAGCATTGAGGAGCAGGAAAACGCAATTTTAGAAATTCAGAGAATTTTAAGAGAGCTTGACAACCTCGACACAGGTCTTGCAAGGGTAAGAGTTAGCGGTGTTTACGATGATGACACCCGCCAAGCGGTAAGGGCAGTGCAAAAGAAATACAGCCTGCCCGAAACGGGAATTGTTGACCACACCACCTGGCAGATTTTGCAGGCAGTGATTAAGGCACAAAGAGAAGCTGCCGCCCTTGCCCGCGCTGTATATATTTTGCCAAGGACTGCGGAATATACACTAACCCCCGGGATACGGGATGATGTAGTATATGTAATTCAGCACTTATTAAATGTCGTTGGGCAGGAGTACGGGGTTGACTATGCTCTACCGTTTACAGGAGTGTACGATGAAGCAACGGAAAACGCGGTTAAGGATTTCCAACGCAGAAATCTTCTTGAGGCAAGCGGGAGCTTAGACCCCGCCACCTTTAACCGCTTAGCAACGGAATATGAACGAATAAATTCATACAACGAGTGAAAGTTATTAGCCAAGTGTGTCTATAATTACTAAAAACAGATTTGGAAGGTTATGAAATGGTTAATCGCTTTACGCCAAAGGCACAGTCATCACTAAGCACGGCAAAAAGATGCGCGGAAAAGATGGGGCACTCCTACATAGGCACGGAGCATCTTATTTTAGGGATGCTTAGCTGTGACTGTGTGGGAAAAAGAGCCTTAGAGGACAAAAAGCTATCCTACGCCGACTTTTATTCAAGGCTCGTTGAAATTGCAGGTACGGGAGCTGAGGGGGGCGCCAACATAAGAGAGCTTACCCCCAAGTGCAAGAAAATAATTGAGGAGTCAGCCCATGTTGCAAAGCAATACGGCACCAATATTATCGGCACGGAGCATTTACTGTACGCCATATGTGACGACGGTGAAAGCGTGGGAGGGCGAATATTAATTTCTCTGGGTGTTAGCCTGCATGCCTTGAAGGCGGAGATTGCCGCCATACTTGAGGGAAGCTCAAGGGACACGCGGAACGAAAGTGGCGGAGTGACAAATACGCCCATGCTATCAGCCTACGGAAAAAACCTTAATCTACAGGCAAAGCAGGGGAAGTGTGACCCCTTGATTGGCAGAAAGCGTGAGCTTGAACGGCTAATACAGGTTTTGTGCCGCAGAACCAAAAACAACCCCTGCCTAATTGGAGAGCCCGGGGTGGGCAAAACATCTATAATTGAAGGGTTAGCTCAAAGAATTAATGAGGGACAGGTGCCTAAGGAGTTAGCTGACAAGACGATTATTTCCCTTGACTTAACTGCCATGATTGCGGGGGCGAAGTACCGCGGCGAATTTGAGGAAAGGATGAAGGGAGTTTTAAATGAGCTGAAAAGCAACAGCTCCCTTATTCTCTTCATTGATGAGATACACACAATTATGGGCGCAGGGGCGGCTGAGGGGGCGGTAGATGCGGCAAGCATTATAAAGCCCACCCTTGCCCGTGGGGTAATACAGGTTATCGGCGCCACCACCATCGAGGAGTACAGAAGGCACATTGAAAAGGACAGCGCCCTTGAAAGGAGATTTCAGCCTATTTTGGTCCGTGAGCCCACGGAGAGTGAAACCATTGAAATGCTAAGGGGATTACAGGAAAGGTATGAAAGCTTTCACAGAGTAAAAATTCCATTTGAGGTTATAGAATATGCGGTAAGACTATCAACAAGGTATATAAACGATAGGTTTTTGCCGGATAAGGCTATTGACCTGATTGATGAGGCTTGCTCAGGCGCTAAGCTACGCAGGCTGACCTTAACAGAAGGTGAAAGCAGACTGAAAAGGGAGCTTGAGAGTGTAATTAGCAAAAAGCGAGATGCGATTTTAAACGAAAGCTTTGACTTGGCAAGAGAGCTACGCACAAGGGAGTGCCAGCTTAAGGAAAGTCTTGAAGCTATTAAGAAAAAAGAAAGCAAGGTCGAGGAATTTGCCACCCTTACCAAAAGTGACATTGATGAGGTTGTAACCCTGTGGACCACTATACCCGTAAGCAGGCTGCAAAAAGGAGAGGAGGCGCGCCTTTCCACCTTGGAGGAGGAGCTGGGCAGACGGGTAGTTGGGCAGGATAAGGCGGTGAAAAGGATTGCCGCATCAATAAAGAGGGGGCGGGCAGGGCTGAAAAGCCCCCACAGACCTATCGGCTCCTTCCTGCTCTTGGGGCCTACCGGTGTAGGCAAAACGGAGCTTGCAAAGGCGGTGGCAGAGTCTGTATTTGACTCACCCAAAAGCTTGATACGCCTTGATATGTCGGAATATATGGAAAAGCACAGTGTATCGCGGCTTATCGGCTCTCCTCCGGGATATGTGGGATACGAGGACGGCGGCACATTGACAAAGGCGGTAAAGCAAAAGCCCTACTCTGTTGTTTTGTTTGATGAAATCGAAAAGGCGCATAGTGACATTTACAACATTCTTTTACAAATTTTAGACGAGGGCTCCCTAACCGATGGGGGCGGACACAGGGTAAGCTTTAAAAACTCTGTTATTATTTTGACCTCCAACATTGGCGCAAGAAGCATTGTTAAGCCAACCATGACGGGCTTTAGCAGCTTTTCAAGCGAGGAAAGCGAAAGGGAAAGGGTGAAGGAAAGCATACAAGAGGCGTTAAAAAAGGAGTTTTCCCCCGAGCTTTTAAACAGGCTTGATGAAATTGTGGTTTTTGACAGCCTGAGAGCCGATGACACGGTAAAAATTGCCCGAATTATGCTAAACGAGGTGTCACAGCTCTGCAAGGATATTGGCATTAGTCTTGAATTTGACGGTGAGGTAGCCAAGCAAATTGTTAAGGAGTGCTACAGCAAGGAGTACGGCGCCCGCCCGTTAAGACGTGGAATAACGAGCTTGATTGAAACGCCGCTTTCTGAAAAAATACTGTCCCAAGAGATAAAAAAAGGGGACAGAGTGTCTGTTTTTTGTGAAAATGACCGAATAATATTCAGGTGCTTCAATACTGTTTGAGCTTAGCCTTAACACAAAAAATGGCTGTTGCGATTGCAACAGCCATTTTTGTATTTAAGTGAGTGAAGTGCCATAAAAGGCTATTATTTTGAAATATGAACATCAAGCTGATTGTAAGGAATTTCGATGCCCTTGTCATCAAAGGTCCTCTTAACAAGCTCCTGCATAGCAAAGTTAACATCCCAATAATCGGAGTTTTTAACCCAAACCCTTAGTCTTATACCGACCGCGCTTTCGCCGTGACTTGTAATCATAACAGCTGGGGCAGGGTCAGAAAGAATTCTCTCATCTGACTTTGCACAAGCCATAAGAACACGCTTTGCATCATCAATGCTTGCATTATATGATATTGTGAAATCAAAATCAATTCTTCTTGTTTCGTGAGTTGAGTAGTTGGTAACTACTGTGTTGGAGATTGTGCCGTTTGGAACAACAACCTTTTTGTTATCGGGTGTTGTTAATGTGGTATAGAAAATACCGATATCGGTAACAGTGCCGCTAACGCCTGCCGCCTCTACATAATCACCAAGCTCAAAGGGCTTGAAGGCAACGACCATAACGCCGCCTGCAATGTTTGAAAGACCGCCTTGAAGCGCAAGACCGACGGTAACACCCACAGAAGCAAGGGCTGCTGAGAAAACAGAAAGCTCAAATCCGAGAACGATAAGAGCGCAGAGCACAACCGCTACATAAAGAACGATTTTGATAACGTTCTTTAAGAAATTGCGAACGGTCTTGTTAAGCTTGGCTGCCGCCTTGCTCTTTTCGTATCTATTTGCGATAAACTTGGCGATTTTTAAGCCTATTAAAAGAATTAAAAATGCTGCCAAAATTCTAACTACGATTGAAATTACGGGCTGGGAAATAAAAATATTAATTCTTTCCCACCAGCTTACATCTGCTGCTAAAAACAAATTACTCATTCTTTTCCTTTTTTGCTGAAGTGGCTTCAGCATTTTCCTTTACTGAATTTTGATTTTCATCCACAGGGTTGGCTTTTTTAGGGGTTTTCACTATTTTTTCCTTACAGTTACGGCAAGGGGCGCCTGCCTTAATTACAGCGCCACAATGTGGGCAAACCTCCTTTTTTTGAAGAACCGCAAGACGGTTTTTATACTCCTCGATAAGCTGACAAATAGCATCCGCCTCCTTGATTAGCTTGCTAACTCTGGAGCCGTTTTTGCCTGTCCTTGAATTGGCGTAGACTGCCCTGCCAAGCTTTTCAAAGCAATGGTCAAGGTTGGATTCCTCAACCTTAATATCAACCTTGAGCTTGGTAGCTTCCGCCGCTTCCTTAGTTTTCCTTTTTGCAGAAGAAGCAACGCCCTTAATTGATGAAATAACCTTTGCCATTCACACCGCCTCCTATGTAAAAATCTTATACTATATATGATACTACAAATTAGCCCTTTTGTCAATGTATTGTATAATTTTTTTACAATTACACAAAATATAAAAAACGAAAAAGGGGATATTTTATGAAAAAGCAGGAATACATCGAATATGTGGAGGACAGAGCGAAAAAGTCGCCTATTGTTAAGAATTGCATTTGCGCCTTCTCTATTGGCGGTCTTATTTGTATTATTGGTCAGATTTTCCTTGATTTATACAGCTTTTGGGGGCTCGAAAAGCAGGATGCCTCAACCCTTGCCTCCATTTCTCTTATTTTTTTGACTGCCCTTTTGACAGGCATAGGAGTGTTTGACAACATCGCAAGGGTTGCAGGCGCCGGCACGCTTGTGCCGATTACGGGCTTTGCAAACGCCATTTCATCGCAAGCCATCGATACCAAAAGTGAGGGATATGTTTTAGGCGTGGGGGCAAAGATGTTTACCATTGCAGGACCTGTTTTAGTTTTCTCCACCATAAGCGGTGTTCTTTACGGTGTGATTTACTATATTTGTACAGTAATTTGGGGGTGAATTAATGAAAAGCCAAATTATTAAGTTAAATAACCCACCTAAAATAAGCAGCACCTACTCTGTGGTGGGACATTTGGAAAGGCAGGGACCTTTAGGGGCTCTTTTTGATGAATTTTGTCAGGATGACAAATTTGGCAAAGACACCTGGGAGCAGGCGGAAAGTGAAATGCAGCTTCGCGCCGTGCAGGGTGCCATAAAGAGGGCAGGACTTAGTGATTGCAACATTGATATGCTATTAGCAGGAGATTTATTAAACCAATGCGTTGGCTCTAACTATGCCTTAGCAAGCATTGATATACCATACCTTGGCTTATACGGTGCCTGCTCCACCTGCGCGGAGGGGTTGACCCTTGGTGCTTGCCTTTACAGCGGAGGAATGGCGGAATACTGTGGAGTTGTGACCTCATCCCACTATTGCTCAAGCGAAAGACAATTCCGCTTTCCCTTGGAATACGGTGGGCAAAGGACACCGACTGCCCAATGGACAACTACAGGGTCGGGAGCTTTTGTTTTAGGCAACGAGGGCAAGGTGAAGATTTGCGAGGCTATGATTGGCAAAGTAATTGACAAGGGGATAAAGGATATAAACAATATGGGGGCGGCTATGGCGCCAAGCGCAATTGACACCTTAACCCGTTATTTTCGCAATTCCAACCACTCCCCCAAGGATTTTGACTTAATTGTTACAGGAGATTTGGGATATGAGGGTAGTGAAATATTGAAGGATTTGCTCCTTGGGGAGGGTGTTGATATAAGAGAAAACCACACGGATTGCGGACTTTTAATTTTCAAACGGGATGAGCAGGATGTACACGCAGGCGGCTCAGGTTGTGGGTGCAGTGCAGTTGTTATGGCATCCCACATTGTGCCAAGAATGGAAGCGGGAGAACTAAAAAATGTGTTGTTTTTAGGCACAGGGGCTTTAATGAGCCCCACCACTCTTTTTCAAGGTGGTTCTATACCGGCTATTTCACACCTTGTTCATTTGGAGGCATAGGTGACTTATGGAGATTGCTTTAAAATATTTAATTGTGTTCTTAGTGGGTGGCACCTTTTCCTTTATTGCCCAAGTTGTTATTGACAAAACAAAGGTGACCCCTGCAAGAGTTTTGGTCACCTATGTATGTGTTGGCGTTTTTCTTTCCGCCATCGGTGTTTACACCCCTCTTAAGGAGTTTGCAAACGCAGGCGCCTCCGTGCCGCTTACAGGCTTTGGCAGTTTAATAGCGGAGGGGGTGCGCAGGGCGGTGGACGAAAGGGGTCTTATAGGCGCTCTTACCGGCGTTTTCAGCCTGACCTCAGGGGGAATTGCCGCCGCTATTGTTTTTGGCTTTTTAGCATCCCTTATCTTTTCAAGCAAGCCGAAAAGATAGCTTCTAATATAATAGCTCTTTATACAAAAACAGGATGGAAAACTCCATCCTGCTTTGTTTTATTAGAATTGGCTGTCTCCAAAGAGCTTGGAAGCATTTACTGTAATTTGCGTTGCAGTATATGTTTCCCCTGTGGTTGGGTCCTTCTTGCTTATATGTGCTACGCTATATGGGGACTCGCAAATGATGTCATTTGTCTTAACTGTCTCGTTTTTGTAAATTGGACTTGTGTATTTCATTGTTCTCTCCTCCTTATATTACTTCATTATATGATGAGCCAACGGCTGTTTCGCTCATTTCTCCTGCGTGGAGATAGTAAATCTCGCCGCCGTCAACAACATAACCGTTAAATGCGATTTGTGTACCAAACTTGCTTTCGTCAATGCCTGTAACCTTAATGTCAAAGTAGTTATGAACTACTGAAAGCTCGCCGTTTGCGTTTTTGCTGATTGGCGCAAAAATTACATTGCTGTCAGCCACAACCTCACCGTCAACTATGCTGATTGGGTTTTCCTTGCCAACGGATGCAACAACACCAAAGGCAAAGTCTGTCTTTATTGCGGCATATGCCTTGATTGCTTCCATATCTACATAGAAGCCCTGTGTTACGGAGTAGCAGCCGTTTGCATCAGCCTGCTCGCTAACTGAGAAGCCCTTCCAGGTGAACAAAGCGGAAATTGTTTTTTCTTCATTATAAACTGTTTTTCCACATCCGTTTTGACATACGGAGCTAAATTTAATATCCTTAAAATAGCTCTCAAACTCCATTTGTTCTTTGCCGGAATTATGAATACCGTCAAAGAAAGCTAAGCAATAATCATAACCGTATACAATATATACCTTATTTGTAGCATTATCGTATGTAGCCTTGTCACCAAGATATGTTTGATAAGAAATAATCTCAGCATTTTTGAACGCAGCATTATCGCCCTGTGCTCTATCCTGAGTGTTATCACGCATATTGATTGCATCCTGCTCTGTGCCCGTAATGAACACAATATACTTAGCTGATGTGCCACGGAATGTCTCTTCTCCAAAGCCTACGTTAGCCTTTGCAGGCAAAACTATTTCTTGCAGACTAGGACAGTCTCTAAAGTACTGTTGAAACTTATTTGTCATTTCCGGATAGTCAAGATTAGGGCTGCATATGTATCTTACAACTTTGGAATTTTGAATAGATATTGGTGTTGTCATAGTAGATGGCATTTTAAAAACATAGTTTGTAGCCTCTTGGGTAAGCGTTTGAGTGCTTGCGAAGCTACAAGCATTCATGTAAAATAGCTGTGTATTTTCAAGATTCCAAATTTGAACAAGCTTTGTGCTGGTGAAGCCCTCTTGACCGATGCCCTTAAGTGTGCTCGGTAAGTAAATTCCGCGGAGCAACGGGCAGCAACCGTTCTTGTTACCGAAAAGCCAGCCGTTGAGTGCATCAATGTCAAGCCTTTCAAGATTTAATAAAACAGCCTTTTGAACTGAAAGATCAGTACCGGAGCAAATAATTTCTGTTCCGTTGTCATAAATTTTGATTGATTTTAATGTTTTCTGCGGGTTGAACACCTGTGTGTTAAAGCCTGATCCTCCCGCGCCGATTTCGTACTTAACGTACACGCTTTGGCTTTCGTCTGTTTGGTCAGCTCTTACGTACTTAAGCTCCTCACCGTTTAAGTACCAAATAAGAGGGTTACCGTCTGTGTCCCTAAGTGTAATCTTTGTAACACCGTCGGCTGCGTAAATCCATTCGCCATCCTTGTAGCTCGGGGTAGCAGCGCTTGCGGAAATTGCAAAGAGGCACACAAGCAAAGCCACCATTGCAATCGCCAATAAAAGTTTTTTCTTCATCTTTTTACTCCTTTTTCATTTTTTGTATTTAAAAAAGCCACTTGACAAAAAGGGGGCACAAATCCCTTCTTCTCAAATGGCAAATTTAACTATTTTATTGTACGCAAAAATTAC
>JAFTMJ010000025.1 GCA_017452475.1 Clostridia bacterium
GATTATCGCAGTGTTTTTCATTTTTGTCAACCTCTTTTTTTGAATGTTTTTATTCCGCAACAGTTTTTCTCAAATTATATTATAGCTTATTTATTTGCAAATGTCAATAATTTTTAACAAATTGTAATGAAAAGAAATGCAATTCTAACGCAAATGCAAAATGACACAAAGTGTCACCCTGAGCGTCAAGCGAACGGGTCTTTAGGCGGTGCGTCAAAAGAAAATTGGTGCGTAACATAACAAGATCCGTCGGCGGTGCCTCAGGATGACAAGTCACCCACGGGGGAACGCTCCCTCCGTCACACAAAGGGTGACACCTCAGCACAAGGCACGGCGCAAGCGCTCGCCTCCACCGGTGGAGGCATGGTGGGAGGGCAGACCCCTCCCCTACAGGAAATGCAAAATGACACCGCAGGCGTCATTTGCTCCATTCGGGGGGTGAATAAAACTCCGTTATTTTGCCCGTTGTGGGGTGAGGGAAGGACAAAAACGAGGAATGGAGGTGGATTTTTTCCTTATCTCGGGCGCCGTATTTGCCATCCCCTAAGAGGGGATAGCCGCGGGAGGCAAATTGAACCCTTATTTGGTGAGTTCTGCCTGTTAAAAGCTCCACCTTAACCAGCAAAACCGTACACTCCCCCGCCTGTTTTTGGGAAAGCACCTCATATTTCAGCTGCGCCAGCTTGCTGCCGCCACGGCTGTTTTTTGTAACGAAGGACTTGTTTTTTATCCTGTCGTGATACAAATAGTCCGTCATTTCTCCCTTGCCCTCTACGGTACCGTGGCAAAGGCAAAGGTATTCCTTTTTTAGCTTTCCGTTTGCAACAGCTTGGCTTAATGCGGCGGCGCTTTTTTGGCTTTTGGCGTAAACCATTAAGCCTGTGGTTTGGGTATCTAACCTATGCACGGGATAAATTTCGCATCCGCACAGTTGGGTGAGCATATCCACCATATTCTCTCCACCGCTTTTTTGGGAGGACACGCCATAGGGCTTTTCGCAAACAACTATGTCCTTATCTTGATAAACTATCATATTTCCTCTTTTGTATGCCACACTGGGCTTGAATTAATGCTGTGAGCCACACCGAGCTTGAATTAATACCGTGAGCCACACCGAGCTTGAATTAGTGTGGCATAAAAGGGCGAACAGATGTCCGCCCCTTTTTATGAATTTGCTTTGATTATTTTGCGCTGATTACGCTTTCGTCCCACATTGCGGGAGCTTCATAGCCAAGGAAGTTAACTGCGGTTGCGGCAACGTTGGAAAGACCAAACTCGCCCTTGTCCGCCTTAACCTCATACTTATCAGCATAGTAGTTATCGTAAATGATAAACGGAACAGGATTAAGTGTGTGGCTTGTCTTAGCCTTGAACTTGCCGTCCTTGCCTGCCTTTGGCATACCCTTCTTATCGCACTCATACATTTCGTCAGCATTACCGTGGTCAGCGGTGATGAGGGCAACGCCCTGAAGCTTGTCAACAACCTCAAGAATTCTCTTAAGCTGAAGGTCAAGGGCTTCCATTGAGCAACGGGTTGCCAAAATGTTACCTGTGTGGCCAACCATATCGCCGTTAGGGAAGTTCACACGGAGGCACGCATACTTGCCGCTTTCCAAGCACTCAATGAGCTTGTCGGTGATTTCAGCGCACTTCATCCAAGGTCTTTGCTCAAAGGGAACAACATCGGATGGCACCTCAATGTAGGTTTCAAGCTCCTCATCGAACTTGCCACTCTTGTTGCCGTTCCAGAAGTATGTTACGTGGCCGTACTTCTGTGTTTCGGAGATTGCAAGCTGAGAAATGCCTGTGGAAGCCAAGTATTCGCCCATTGTGTTGGTGATTTCCGGTGGGTTTACAAGATAGTTGGATGGGATATGAAGGTCGCCGTCATACTCAAGCATACCTGCGTAAACTACCTTGGGGTAGCGAATTCTGTCGAACTTATCAAGGCTTTCATCGTCAAAGGCCTTGGAAATTTCAATTGCTCTGTCGCCGCGGAAGTTGTAGAAAATTACACTGTCCCCATCGTTAATTGTGCCAACAGGCTCGCCGTTTTCTGCAATAACAAAGGGTGGGAGGTCCTGGTCAATAACCTTAAGCTCGTTTCTATAAGCTTCAACCGCCTCTGCCGCTGAGCCAAACTGCCTGCCCATACCAAGAACGTGGGTTTGCCAGCCAAGCTCAACCATTTTCCAGTTAGCCTCGTACCTATCCATTGTAATAACCATACGTCCGCCGCCTGAAGCAATCTTGATATCGAAGCTGTCGCTCCTTAGGCTGTCAAGGTACTCCTCAAAGGGAAGGATGTAGTCAAGGGCGCTTGTTTCACCAACGTCACGGCCGTCAATTAAAATATGGAGCCTTACCTTGGAAACGCCCTCTGCCTTAGCCTCATCAATCATAGCCTTTAGGTGGTTGATGTGGGAGTGAACATTACCGTCGGAGAAAAGACCCATAAAGTGAAGGGTGGAGCTATTCTCCTTTACATTGGAAACAACCTTTTGCCAGGTGTTGGAGGCGAACATTTTGCCGTTTTCAATAGACTGAGAAACAAGCTTTGCGCCCTGGGCGAAAACCTGACCTGAGCCAAGGGCATTGTGACCAACCTCGGAGTTACCCATATCATCGTCACCGGGCAAGCCAACTGCCGTGCCGTGAGCCTTAAGCTTAACAGTTGGGTACTTTGACATAAGCATATCAAGTGTTGGGGTGTAGGCAAGGCTTACCGCGTTTGCCTCGGTTGCGGGCGCAAGACCAACGCCGTCCATTACGATTGTAAGAACAGGACCCTTAACCCCAATTGGATTTTGCAATTTGTTAAGTGTTTTTGACATAATCTATTCCTCACTTTAATTATATTTCACATATATTATATACTATAATTATGAACAAATCTTGAACTACCACAAAATAGTTGACTTTTTTACAATATAATGTTAGAATTAATCATATTAAATTTCAAATGCGAGGTGTTTTTTATGTCAATTAAGCAGGAATGTATAGATGTTATAAGTGAGCTTTGCCAAGCGGCTAAGCTAAAGCAGGGGGACATCCTTGTTGTGGGCTGCTCCACAAGCGAGGTTGTGGGCTCTAAAATCGGCACCAACTCCGACCCTGACACCGCCCTTGAAATTTTCGAGGGTATTTATTCCGTTTTAAAGGAAAAGGGTATTTATTTGGCGGTGCAGTGCTGTGAGCATTTGAACCGCGCCATAGTTACAGAAAGGGCGGCTGTGCCCTTTGCGGAGGCGGTGAATGTGGTGCCGCAAAAGAAGGCGGGAGGCTCCCTTGCCACCGTTGCATATTCAAAAATGGCGGACCCTGTGGTTATAGAAGAGATAAAAGCCGATGCGGGAATTGACATCGGTCTTACCCTAATCGGTATGCATCTAAAGCGCGTGGCGGTGCCTGTTCGCCTGTCCACGAACAAAATCGGCAATGCCCTGTTCACCTGCGCCCGTACCCGCCCCCGCTTCATCGGCGGCGAGCGCGCGGTTTATGATATGGATAAAGCGTAACGCAAATGCAAAATACAAAATGACACGAAGTGTCACCTCGCTTGCCATTGGCAAGCATATCGATTTTACCGTAAGGTAAAAATATCGACGAAAACGGGCGGTTAGCAGAGAGAGCAACCCTCCACCGATGGAGGCTAACAAAAAGACGAGCTTCTTTTCAAAGTTTAAGAAGTAATTTCAAAAATGCAACATAAAAGCCTCCACCGGCTGGGGGAGGTGGCACCCAAAGGGTGACGGAAGGAGCGTTTTGAGAGAATACAATAAAAACAATATTGAATTAGCAAAAAACTTGCGAAAAAATATGACTCCCGAGGAAAAGCACCTATGGTATGATTACTTAAAAAGCTATCCTGTGAGATTTCAACGGCAAAAGTCGATAGGAAATTATATAGCCGACTTTTTCTGTGCAGGCGCAAGGTTAGTCATAGAGCTTGACGGAAGTGGGCATTTTACAGAGGAGCAACAAAGGATTGACGCAGAAAGAACAGAATATTTGGAAAGCGTCGGTCTTATGGTTTTAAGGTTTAACAACATGGATGTACAAAAAAATTTTTACGGGGTTTGCACCGAGATTGACAGGGTTGTGAGGAAAAGAATGGAGCAATAGAACGCTCCTTCCACCGCAAGCGGTCCCCCTCCCCCCACCGGTGGAGGCTGACAAAAAAGACAAGCTTCTTTTCAAAGTTTAAGAAGTAATTTCAAAAATGCAACATAAAAGCCTCCACCGAAGGAGGCTAACGAAAAGGCGAGCTTCTTTCAAAGCTTAAGCGTTTTTCGGTCAGCGCAAAATTATCATTGTAGGGGAGGGGCTTCCCTCCCGAAAGGATTATCTATGGACAACAAATGGATACAAATTAAGGTAACGGTTAAGACCGAGAAGCTTGATGGCTTAGTGGCTATTATGAGCATGATTTCAAACGGCTTGCAAATTGAGGACTACTCCGACATTGAGGACAGAATTCTTGACGGGGTGTACGGCGATTTAATAGACGAAAGCGTTTTGCAGGCAGACCGCACGGTTGCCTCCGTGTCCGTTTATGTGCCCGATGACAAGCCAATGACCGACTACACAATGTTCATCGAGCAGCGTATGGCGGCAGAGAGAATTGAGGGCAAGGTTGAGCTAATCTCCTTATGCGAGGAGGATTGGGCAGACTCTTGGAAGCAATACTATAAGCCCATTGAAATCGGAAAGAGGCTGGTTGTTGTGCCAATGTGGGAAAAATACGATGCCCGCCCCGAGCAGGTCATTGTTAAAATGGACCCGGGTATGGCATTTGGCACAGGTACCCACGAAACAACAAGGCTTTGCGCCACTCTTTTGGAAAAGTACATAACCGAAAGCAGCAAAATGCTTGATGTGGGCTGCGGCAGCGGTATTCTTGCTATTTGCGCTTCAAAGCTGGGCGCTAAGGAGTGCTATGCTTACGATATTGACCCTGTGGCGGTTAAGGTTGCCCGTGAAAATGTTAAGGACAATGACTGTACAAATATTGAGTGCGGTGTTTCCGACCTGCTCAAGGGGGTTAAGGAGGGCAAGTACGATGTTATCACCGCAAATATAGTGGCTGATATTATTATTCGCCTCCTGCCCGACATTGGCAAGCTTATGCACCGTGACACTACCTTGGTAATAAGCGGCATAATTGACGAAAGGTGCGGGGATGTGTACAAATCCATAAAGGAAAACAACTTCCAAATCATCGAGGAAATCCACGAAAACGGCTGGTGCGCCATTTCGCTGCGAATGCAGTGAAATGGCATCAATGCGAAGCATTGCATGTAACCAAACGCAAAGCGTTTGTATGGAATCGCGTAATGCGTATGGCATCAATGTAAAGCACTGTATAAAATAACAAAAGGCGACACCGTCGCCTTTTTTATTTTCCTTGACAAATTCGCTATATAATGATAATATATAAAGACAATAATATTTTGCATTTTGCACCTTGCACCTTGCATTTGCGTTAGCATTGCACTTTGCTTTTGCACCTTGCATTTTACATTTAATCCGGAGGATTATTATGCCACGCTTTTTTATAAGACAAAACCAAATAAGTGAGGAAAACGGAGTTAAAACCGTAACGGTTACAGGGGATGACTCCCATCACATTTCCCGTGCCCTTCGTATGGCGGCAGGGGAGAGAATTGAGGTGGTGGATATGCAAAAAAACCTCTACCTGTGTGAATTAAACGGCTTTTTTGACGGATATGTTACCGCCAAGGTAATAGAGGAGGGCAAGGCAGAAACAGAGCCTACCAGCTTTATAAGGCTATATCAAGCCCTTGCCAAGGGTGACAAAATGGAAACCATCATCCAAAAGAGCATTGAGTGCGGCGCTTGCGAAATTGTGCCCTTCTGCTCTGAAAGGTGCGTTGTTAAGCTTGACAAAAGGGATGAGCAAAAGAAAATTGACAGGTGGCAAAAAATTGCCGAGGGCGCCGCAAAGCAAAGCGGCAGGGGCATTATCCCCGAGGTAAAGGGAGTTCTTTCCTTTAAGGAGCTTTTGGAAAATATAAGCGGCACAGTCCTTTTCTGCTATGAGGGGGAGGACACCGTAACCATAAAGCAAGCGTTGCAAAACACAAAAATAGCGGGGAACGTGTCCGTAATTATAGGTAGCGAGGGTGGCTTTTCCCAAAAGGAAGCAGAGCAGCTAAAGGAAAAGGGCGCCATCTCCGTGGGTCTTGGAAAAAGAATTTTAAGGTGCGAAACCGCGCCTACCTTTGCTTTAGCCTGCATTTGCTACGAATTAGAGCTTTGAGCCTCATTAAGCGGCGAAATACCGCGTTGCTCCTCAACCACAAATTCGACAATCGGATGATTGCCTTCATCTGTGGTTTGCGGTAGGGGTCCTCAACCCGTTCGTAATAGGGTTGGGGTTCTCGTGGAGCGCCTTGTCTTTCTTGCTTACTGAGGCTCAAAGTATACGGCTTCATTAAGCGGCGAAATACCAATACAGAATGAACAACCCTTCCGTCAACTTTGTTGACACCTCCCCTTGCACAGGGGAGGCATAAACGGGACGGCAGACCCGTCCCTTACGGAGTACACTTCGTTACCTTGCATAGGGGAGGCTCAATTGGAGTTGTTCAAGGTTTTGTATATTTGCGCTACAATTCAAGCAAAAAAGCCAAAAAAGCAGAAGCAATCGCCCAAAGCCTCCCCTGTGCAAGGGGAGGGGGACCGCCTGCGGTGGAAGGGTTGTAAACAAAAAATTCGTGCTCATAGCATAAATTCGGAGGGGGACCGCCTGCGGTGGAAGGGTTGTAAACAAAAAATTCGTGCTCATAGCATAAATTCGGAGGGGACCGCCTGCGGTGGAAGGGTTGTAAATCTACAAATCAAAAGGAACCTTTATGGATAGGAAAAGTAACAAACACAATGTTCCGCTTGCAAATGAGTTGCGGAAAAACATGACCAAGGAAGAAAAGCATTTGTGGTATGACTTTTTGAGTAAGCACTCTATAAAATTTTATAGGCAAAAGGTTTTCGGCAAGTACATACTTGATTTTTATTGTGCAAAAGCGAAGCTTGTTATTGAGCTTGACGGGTCACAGCACGGCACTCCCGAATGTGAGCAATATGACGAGGTAAGGACACAATACCTTAGGGAGTACGGCTTAGAGGTTTTAAGGATACCAAATTATCAAGTGCAAAAAAGCTTTTATGATGTTTGCAGATACATAAATAGCATTATTGAAAAAAGAATGTGCTAACAAACATCTGCATTGCGCCGCCGCTTACAAGTACCGTTGTGATATTGGCTAAAGCAGGCGCTTTTTTGCAACGCCAAATCTTGCCCTTTTGTACATTTTGTCAAAAAGATATACAAAATAAACAAAAAAATATACAAAAAAGTATTGAAATATTTGTTTAAATAGTGTAAACTATATACACAATGTACAAATTGCACAAAAAATACAATTTTGTCGGAGGAAACAATATGTCTAACAGATTATTTCAAGGCGTAATTCACCAAATGCACGACGCGGTTGACCGTGTTATCGGCGTTATCGACGATAGCGGTAGCGTAATTGCCTGCAGTGAGCTTTCCGTTATCGGTCAGACACGGGACAAGGCAAGAGAAGAAATGGCATATACCACAGACACTATGACATTGGAGGGATACACCTACAACCACATCGGCAGCGGCGCAAAGCCCGAGTATATGGTCTTTGTGGAGGGTGAGGACAAAACTGCGGAGAAATTCGCATCTATCTTAGCAATTGCACTTTCTAACATTAAGAGCTTGCACGATGAAAAGAGTGACAAAAGCTCGTTTATCAAAAATATCATTATGGACAACATTTTGTCAAGTGATATTTATGCAAAGAGCAAGGAGCTTCATTTTGACGGCAGCGAGCCAAGGGCGGTGTTCCTCGTTCGCTTCTATTCAAGGACTGAGCTGCTCCCCTTTGACATTATCCAAAACATTTTTCCTGACAAATCAAGGGACTATGTAATTTCCACAGGCGAGCAGGACATCGTTGTTGTTAAGGGTCTTGACGGTGAGCCCACAATTGATGAGCTGGAGCAGATTGCGCAGAACATCTCCAACACAGTAAGCTCTGAGTTCTACTGCAGGGTTGGCGTTGGTATCGGCAGAATTGTTGAGAACATTAAGGACTTGGCAAGCTCCTACAAGGAGGCGCAGATTGCCATTGAGGTTGGCAAGGTGTTCGAGAGCGAGAAGGAAATTATAAGCTACGAAAACCTTGGCATTGGCAGAATTATTTATCAGCTTCCAACAACCCTTTGCGAGATTTTCTTGGGTGAGGTGTTTAAGCACGGCTCCTTAGAAACCCTTGATAAGGAAACATTGCAAACAATTCAGGTTTTCTTTGACAACAACCTAAATGTCAGCGAAACCTCAAGAAAGCTCTTTGTACACAGAAACACCCTTGTGTACAGGCTTGAAAAGATAAGAAAGCTGACAGGGCTTGACCTCCGTCAGTTCGACCACGCAATTACCTTTAAGGTTGCTTTGATGGTTAAGAGATACTTGACCTCCAAGCCAATTAAGTTCTAATGGACGAAAAAGAGCAAGTCCCCACTCCCTCCGAGCAGGTAATTGAACAGGAAAAAGAGCAGGTTAGCGAGCAGGTAAGCGAGCAGGAAGCTGTGCAAGCAAATCAGCTCTTGGAAGATACCGAAAGCATCAAAACAGGCGGGGGAGTGTCTGTAATATTCACAAAGGCTCACTATATTGCGGTAACGGTTCTGCTGGTTGTCTTGGCAATTCTTCTAACCTTTGTTATCACCTATGCGGTGCTGTCAACAGGGTATGAGGAGGAAATTGACCATATCAAGCAGGGCTATGAGCAGGATTTGGATAAAATCGGTGAGTTTCGTTCCATTGCAGAGCTGTACAGCACCCTGCCAAAGGAGCTTTGCAATATTGAAATGTACAAAAAGCTTGCCGCCCTTGACTATTACTACCGCACAAGCTATGCGGGCGTGATTGATGAGGAGCAACTAATCTATATGGTGGCAAACGGCTATGTTGTCGGCACAGGCGACAAGTTCGGCGGCTACTACTCCGCTGACGAGTTTAAAACCGTCATCAGCGGCACAGAGGGTCAAACCGTGGGTATTGGTGTTTATATTACCACCCAAACGGATGGCATCATTAATATTTCTTATGTTATGGAAAACGGTCCTGCGCACAAGGCAGGCTTGCTCCCCGGGGACAAAATTGTCAGTGTTGACGGGGAAAGCGTCAGCTCTCTTGGCGTCTACGGCGCCACTGAGAAAATCAAGGGCGAGGCAGGCACAACCGTTACCGTGGGCGTGATGCGAAGCGGGCATACTGAGCCTATCGTTGTTAAAATTGTGCGCGCGGTTGTTACAATGGAAACGGTAATTTACGAGGGCCACCAAACCGAGGCGGATACGGCGGTTATACGCATAATTGAGTTTAACAACACCACTGCTGAGCAGTTTAAGACGGCTGTTAAGCGCGCAATTAGCGAGGGGCGTGAAAACATTGTGTTCGACCTAAGGAGCAACCCGGGCGGCACACTTACCTCCGTTGTGGAAATGCTTGACTTTATGCTTCCAAAGGGCAAAATTGCCACAATTAGGCAAGCAAACGGCTTGGGAGATGAGGTTATTTATTCCGACGATACGGGTGAGGAGTTTGTAAACCTCAACAACGGTATGAAAATTGCGGTTTTGGTAAACGGCAACACGGCAAGCGCGGCGGAGCTGTTTACCTGTGCGTTAAAGGATTACAATATGGCAACAATAGTTGGTGAGAAAACCTACGGTAAGGGCTGCGGTCAAAGCGTTATTCCTATGTCCGACGGCTCGGGTCTTGTTTTCACCACCTTCCTGTACGACCCGCCAAAGAGTGGCAACTACAACGGCATCGGCATTGTGCCCGATGTTAAGGCGGAGCTTAGTGAGGAGGCGCAAAAGAAAAACCTTTTCGACCTGCCCCACACAGAGGATGATCAATTAAAGGCGGCTATCGAGGCGCTAAAATAATAATTTACGAGGTAACTAAAATGGCAGAGCAGAAGACAAAATACACCAAAGAAGGCTTTCAAAAATTAATTGATGAGCTTGAATACTTAAAAACCGTCAGAAGAAACGAGGTTAAGGAGATGCTCAAGGAGGCAAGAGCCTTCGGTGACTTGTCCGAGAACAGTGAGTATGACGAGGCAAGGGACCAGCAGGCAAAGTGCGAGGCAAGAATTGCCGAGCTTGAGTACCTTATCAAAAACGGCGTTGTTATGAGTGAGGAGGAGGCTAACAGAAACATCGTTAGCATCGGCTCCACAGTTACAATCAAGTACGCTGACGGCAGGGAGGTAACATACTACCTTGTTGGCTCTAACGAGGTTGACCCCCTTAACAAGAAAATTTCCGACCTTTCCCCAATCGGTATGGCGGTTATCGGTAAGACAAAGGGCGACCGTGTAACAATTTCAGCTCCATCCGGTGAGAAGGAAGCAACAATTACACACTTTGAAAGAACTAAGAAATAAGGAACAAAAAAATGGCAGAAGTAGTAAACAATGAAATGCTCACCGAGGAGGACCTTAGCGAGCAGATGATTATAAGAAGGGAAAAGCTCAAATCCTTACAGGACGAGGGCAAGGACCCTTACGCAATCACAAAGTACGACGTTACCCACCTTTCAAACGAGGCAATTGCCCTGTTTGAGGAGAAGGAGCCAACCCTTGCCGAGGGCGAGGAGATTACCGTAAGGGTTGCGGGCAGGATGATGTCCCGCAGAATTATGGGTAAGGCTTCCTTTGCTCACTTGGCAGACGAGGGCGGCAAGGTTCAGCTCTATGTTTCCAAGAATGACTTGGGCGAGGAGGACTACGCAGGCTTCAAGAAGTGGGACATCGGCGACATTATCGGTGTTGAGGGCGTTCTGTTCAGAACCAGGACAGGTGAGGTTTCCGTGCACGCAAAGAGCGCGGTGCTTCTTTC
Source organism: Clostridia bacterium (assembly GCA_017452475.1). Classification (GTDB taxonomy): domain Bacteria; phylum Bacillota; class Clostridia; order Oscillospirales; family CAG-272; genus RGIG2000. The sequence continues at coordinate 10,969 of JAFTMJ010000025.1, forward strand.
CAAGTCCCTGCGCCCACTTCCCGAAAAGTACCACGGCCTTACCAATCTTGAGCAAAGATATAGGCAAAGGTACGTTGACCTAATTGTTAACCCCGAGGTTAAGGACACCTTCTATAAGCGCTCACAGATTTTGAAGGAAATTAGAAACTATCTTGACAGTAAGGGCTTTTTGGAGGTTGACACTCCTATCCTTGTTCCTATGGAAATCGGCGCTTCCGCCCGTCCCTTCAAGACCCACCATAACACCCTTGACCTTGATATGACCCTGCGTATCGAAACAGAGCTTTACCTAAAGCGTCTTATCGTTGGCGGTATGCACAAGGTTTATGAGGTTGGCAGAATTTTCAGAAACGAGGGTATGGACCAAAAGCATAACCCCGAGTTTACATCTATTGAGCTTTATCAAGCCTTTACCGACTACTACGGTATGATGGACTTGGTTGAGGAAATGTATAAGATGCTTGCCGAGAAGGTTTGCGGCTCCACCGTTATCACCTACCAGGGCAAGGAAATTGATATGGGTAAGTGGGAAAGACTTACTATGGCTGAAAGCGTAAAGAAGTACGCAGGCGTTGATTATAATGACTGGGCAACAGATGAGGATGCCCGCGCCGTTGCAAAGCAGCTCCACGTTGAGGTTGCAAACGATGCAACAAAGGGCAGGGTTCTCATTGAAATCTTTGATGCTTATGTTGAAGAAAAGCTTATCCAGCCAACATTTATCTATGATTATCCCGTTGAAAACAGCCCCCTTGCAAAGAGAAAGCCGGAAAACCCCGCGTTTACGGAAAGATTTGAGTATTTCATTAATGCCACCGAGTACGGCAACGCCTTCAGTGAGCTTAATGACCCAATCGACCAAAAGGGCAGGTTTGAGTACCAGGTTGAGCAAAAGCTCAAGGAGGAGCCCGACTCCAAGGCAGAGGTGGACTATGACTACGTCACCGCCCTTGAGTACGGTATGCCCCCAACAGGCGGCTTAGGCTTCGGCATCGACCGCCTCGTAATGCTCCTAACCGACTCCGCCTCCATCCGCGACGTTTTGCTCTTCCCAACAATGAAACCACTTACAGACAACTAAGTCTGAAAGTCCTTGTGATGTAAGGCTTTATAGCATTTTACAAATTGATGAAAAATCAGTTTGTCACAACTTTTACACAACTTTTACAAAAATTGTGCAAAAGAGAAGAACCTATTACGACAAAAGAAAATAGCCATAGGAACAAAAATCCTATGGCTTTTCTTTTTGATTTTTTGCAAAATAATAGGTTTTGCAATGTAAGTTTTTATTTGCTACTATTTGAAGTAGTAAATGAGTAGCAAATAAGTAGCAAATAAAGTAGCAAATAAATATTGACAATATATAAAAAAAGGTATATACTAAAGATAACGAACACTGAAGGAGTGTATTTTTATGTCAAATATAGGTTTTGAAACAGAAAAGGTTGAATTCAAAAAAAGCACAGGTGAATTAAAAGAAGGTATTATATCTCTTTCATCAATGTTAAATAAAAACGGATACGGAACTTTGTATTTCGGTGTCAAAAACAATGGCGATATTGTTGGACAAAGCATAGGAGACTCAACATTAAGAGATATATCTCAAGCTATTGCAAACAATATGAAGCCACAAGTAATACCTACAATTTCAATTGAATATATAGACGAATGCAATATAATCAAGGTTGACGTGCGAGGTGATGAAAGACCATATTCTGCTTACGGCAGATATTATATTCGTTCAGCTGATGAAGATAGAGAGCTTTCTCCGTCTGCATTAAAGAATCTTATGTCAGTGGCAAAAGCAGATGCTATAATTGATATTCCTGCATCAAATCAAGAATTGACATTTAACCAATTAAAAACTGCGTATGCAATGAAAAATTTGACTCTTTCAAACGAAACCTTTGAGTCAAATCTTGGCTTGCGTACACAAGATGGTAGATATAACTTAATGGCAGAGTTGCTTTCTGACACTAATACCGTTTCTATAAAAGTCGTTACTTTCAAGGGTAATAACAAAAATGAAATCATTCGTAGAAATGAGTATGGTTATAAATGCTTGCTTGTGGCAATGGATCAAGTTTTAACTTATGTAGAGGCTCTTAATGACACAAAGGTAACAATGGGCTCACACCAAAGACAAGAGGAAAAATTGTTTGATTTTGCGTGCTTTAAAGAGGCTTGGCAGAATGCTTGCTTGCATAACTGCTGGGCTAAAGAAAATCCACCTGCCGTTTATATTTTCAATGATAGAATAGAAATTATTTCAACCGGCGGTCTTGCCCCGGACGTTAACAAAAACGAATTTTACAAAGGCATTAGCCGTCCGGTTAACCCTAAGCTTCAAAAGATATTCGGTCAGCTCGGATATGTTGAACAAACAGGTCACGGAGTGCCACTTATTATAAGCACTTACGGTATAACTGCATTTGATATTATGGACAATTTTATAAATGTTACTATACCATTTAGTAAAACAGTATTAAGAGATAGCACACTTGTTCTTGATAACAGAGCTTCTCTTAATCAGTCACAAGAAAGAGTGCTTAATTTTATAACACTATATCCAACGGCAACCATAGCACAAATAGTAAAAGAGCTTGAAATGAGCGATGGTTACGTTAGAAAAATTTTAACCTTCTTAAAAGACAATAATTACATTAAAAGAGTTGGCGGCAACAGAAGCGGCAGTTGGAAGATAGTGTAACAAATATTGTCTTAAAATTGCTATGCTATAACAATGCAATGATGGTTTTTTTATACATTTGCGAAAAAACTCGAAATTTGTAATGTATTATGATAAGTGTATTTTATTATTTGGGAGGTTCATATGTACGAAAATCGTCTTGAAGAAATATTAAATAGCGAGTTCAAAGCTTATGAACTCTTAGATTTTATTGACAATGATGAGTTCGAAAAGGAATTAATCGAATTTACTCAATACGGAATAAAAGAATCTGTATTAAGAAGTTTCCCAAGCGAAAACAGTAGAAAACTAACGATGCTTGCTTTAACATTTATAGCACTTAAGTATTATGATGGTGGGTTTTGGAACCACGTTTGTGAAAAGTTTGACTTTTTGGGTTATGAAGACAAACTAATCGAGTCCAAAATAAGAGACAATATATTAGGACAAATCATTTCTAAGTATCATTGTGAGAGAAGACACTATCAAATTCCCGTGATGAATTCTATAATTCCATTGTCATATGCAGCGAATTATATCGAATTCGTAGATGATATTTATACGAGAAACCTTGACTGTGATTTATCAGCATATAGAAAAGAATTAGACGAAGAATTAGAAAATATTTTTAATGCAATTAAAGATAAGTTAACTGATAATGATGATACATTCAATTACAATTACGAAAAGAGTAATAAAAAAGCTTACAAGTTAATTAGAGCAACTAAAAACATCATCAAAACAGGTGTTAAAAAGCAAGAATTAATATTGATAACTAAGGAAATCTTAAAAAAATTAGATGCTTTTTATAATGGCAAAAAGCTCATCAGTAATCAATATGTCGAAAAGGCATTTTCGGAATGGTTCAAAGAAAATAAGGATAGAAAAAACAGTAGAAGAGAAAAGACCAACTTTAAGAAAAGCAAGTTTCCTTATTATACTTTTTTGAAAGATACGGTATATTTGCATACACCCGTAAAAAGATTATATGGTGATTATGATACAAGTCTTTTTTGTGTAGAAGTTTATGAGGGCGAAAAACTCATTGAGCACACTACAAACTTGAAAATTCAGAGCCTTTTAGGCGGCATAGAGATACTGCAATGTAATTATAAAGTAAAAAATCCTCTTGGTAAAATCAAGTGTGTTATTAAATATTCGGATGAAGAGGTTTATTCAAGTAAAGATTATCTGTATAGAGACTTTATGCTGTTCAATGATGATAAGGAACTAAAGAACAACAGAAGCTATACTGGACTTGCTTACTTTATATACAAGAATACATATACTGGTGGATCAACACCACTTGGAGTATTCGACAATTACAAAGTGGCTTATAATCCACAAGTAAAAGAAAATGATGAATTTTTACTTGATGATAAGTATGTAATATCATTTTCTAATATTAGAAAACCTGGAATTAGTGGTGCAAAAAATAAAGATCTTCTCTTGTGTAAAGATGATAAGGAATATAAGATTTACACCTCTATAAAAAGCATTTGCTTTATTGGAGATAGCTCAAATAAGAAAGCCAATAAAGTGAAAATCAATGGACAATTTGTAGATTTGAGAGATGCTCTTGAAATAGTAGAGCAAGGACCGTTTTATGCCTATATCATTGATTGTGAAAAATACCAACTGCAAAATGGTTGGGTAAAAATAGAACTGGTCAATATAGTTGATAACAAGACTATAGATAAGTATAAGTTCTTGTATGATGAAACTTTGGAAACACAAGAAAATCTAATTTCAAATTATGCTATTGATTTCAAATACAACGGATTTTTCAACTTAGTTGATAGTTCTGGAACAACATATAATAATATAACTTTAAATATCAACACATTAGATTTTAAAAAGTATTATTTAGATGTTGATGGGCAAAAACTGCAATGCAAGTTTATTTTAACAGTTCCTTACTATACTGTTGATGATGAATACATATATACATTCAATGAACCGTTGAATTCAGAGGAAATAAAAACTGGCTCAAAACTGTATTTTAATGTAGAAGATTGTGATAGAGTATTGTATAGAGCTGGGGATATAGTAAATGAGCTAAGCATAAAGACCTTGGAAAAAAGAAAGTATATTGAAATAAGCGAGTTGTTAAATTACACAGAAAACAAATACATTGACATCAGATTTAGCACTGGACCGTTTGAAAAACAAATATTGAGAGTTTATTTTGATATAGTATTTGATGAAGAGAATTCTTACTATTCAGTAGATGCTATAAATCAAGAGGTTGAATTTAACATTTCATTATACGGCAAAAAATCTGGAGAACGAGTATTTTTTAAGGTTCAAAACAGAAATGCGATAATTTATGAAGGTACGCTAAACGATTATAACAATGTTAAGACCATATCTTTGAATGGAAAAATTCAAAAAATACATTTTTCTGTATATAGAAATAAACGAATAAGACAAGGGTTCAAGTTCGTTGACATCACAGACGTGATTTATGAGGGCAACTTTGCGTATTACCCAATCAGAGATTTGATAAATAAATATCTTGTGGTTGAGGGAGTGAAGATCGAGCAAAGCGATGAAGATGAATATTTTGAAACTCAAAACTTAAATCTCAAAATGGTTAAAAGAATAGATGACTTCTATTACTTGGGATATTTATATACGAATATCAATGGTAAAATTACTACCTTTGATAGAATAAATGAGGTTAGAGTTTTACCGTCACAAGTTTATATTGATGAGAATAAATGCTATTGTTGCGATGCCGATATTTGCATTTATTATGATGATGACGATTCGGATGAGCAATGGACAGACCCTTTACAATATGATAAGGATTGCAAAACCATTGTAAACGGATACGATAAACAAGCTCCATTCATTGAGAAATACAAAATTAATTTGACTATGGGAGAAAAACAATATGCAGAGTTTAAATCCAGTAAAAAAGGCAAAATATATTGAACGAGGATTTCGTGAATATATTTCATCTACATATAATCTTGATAGTGATGTTTACAGTAAGCAGTTCGGTTTGGAACTTAAAGCAACGCAATTGCTAAAGGGACCATATATTGGTAAAAATTTAGAGTTTCAGACCACCAAGACCATCAATGAATTGATAGATGAAGGTTTAATGAGCCAAGAGTTCCGTTCTCTCGGAGATATGCATTTGGACAGAAAATTACGTTCTCATCAAGAGAGGGCGATACGTCAAATTCATAAAGGTCATAATTTAATAATAACAACTGGTACGGGAAGTGGCAAAACTGAGTCGTTTTTATATCCTGTGCTAAATGAAATATTACACGAAGCAAATGTTGATGAATCAGGTGTAAGAGCAATTTTCTTGTTCCCAATGAATGCATTGGTAAATGACCAGTTTGACCGAGTTAGAAAGATTTTAAGTACATATCCTAAAATTAGATATGGTGTATTTACTGGCAATACAAAAAATAGAGAACACGATATAAAAGGAACTAAAGAATATATTAAGGAAACAACGGGTTTTGATATTCTTGACAATGAATTATTGGACAGAGAACAAATTAGAAAAAATCCTCCTCACATTTTATTCACCAACTATTCGATGCTTGAATATATTCTTTTAAGACCAGAAGATGATGCATTGCTAACTGGTGAAAATACAAAAAAGTGGAAATTTGTTGTTTTAGACGAGGCACATACTTACAAGGGAGCATTGGGTATCGAAATAGGAATGCTCTTGAGACGCCTCCAAAGCAAAATAGGACATTCTGTTCAGTTCATTTTGACGAGTGCTACTCTTGGAGAAAATGATGAAGATGGTATTAAAAAAATTCAAGAATTTGGATATAAATTAACCTCAAAAAATTACGAAAAAGAAGACATAATTTTCTCTGATAGAGTTCGTTTAAATCGTGGAAATGCTATGTTTAGGGTGTCTCCAATTGATTATTTAAATTTATATGACGATTTTTCTATCGAAAAATTAAACGATTTGTTGGTTAAATATAATGTTACATCAGATGAAGTCAAGCAAGAATGTAGGCTTTATGATTTGATGATAAAAGATGAAAATCTATATAATTTAAACGATATTTTGCAAGGCTCTATGCCGTTTGTGGAATTAATAGAAAGATTTAATATATATGGATTTGATGCTGACAGTTTATCTGCGTTTATTGATTTGATTTGCAAGTGTACAAAAAACAATTTGAAGATTATGGACTTGAAGTACCATTCGTTTATAAGGTCTGTATCGGGAGCATTTGTAACATTAGGAGACAGCCCAAAGCTATCATTGTCGCCAAGAGAATATATTGAGGGCAAACGAGCTTTTGAGATAGGAGCTTGTTCAAAATGCAATTCAATGTATATTATTGGTGTTGAAAAAAATGGGAAACTGTATCAAAATAATTCGGTAGATATTTATGAAAACTATGATGAAGATGATAACATAGTCTTAGATTATTATATTCTTGAAAGCGAACTTCAAAATCACGATGTGGATTTTAGCACATTGCAGAAATATACCTTGTGTCCGAAATGTGGCAAATTGATTGATGATAGGTCTGTTGACAAGGAGATTAATTCTTGTGAACATACAGATGTGGAGAAGATCGTCATTTACAAGGTGGACAAGGGTGATAGCAAAGTAAAAAACAATCTTACAGTTTGCCCAATATGTAACGGAAAATCCAAAAAAGGTCTTATAAGAACCGTAAGTATGGGTAAGGAGTCAGCGACAGCTCTTATTACACAGATCTTCTTTGAAGCATTAGAACGAAATGAAGTTACGGAAAGTGAGATTAAAAAGCCCCTCAACAAATTATTGGTTGGTAAAAGAGAGGATAAACCACAGCCGAAACCTTATGTAAAACAAATATTGTCATTCTCAGACTCAAGACAACAAGCAAGCTTTGCAGTTAAATTTGCAGAAAATAACCATCATAGATTGTTAAGAAAGCGTCTTGTTGTTGAAATATTGAAGAATCACAATAAGTTGTCGTTTGATGATGCTCTTGCAGCATTGGATGCAATGATAGAAAAATCAGATTTGTTTGATACTAAAGATACAGTTCCTTCTACAAAACAAGCAAGAATTACTTTGCTTAACGAAATTCTAAATGTAGATGGTCTTTATGGTGGAGAAGGTCTTGGTTTGTTCTATTTCGATTATGGTCCAGTCAACGACTTAACAAACGAGCTTTCTGATTCTGATATAAAAGAATTCTTGCAAAATGTGGGAATAAACAAACCATTAAATGGCGAACAATTCAATTCGTATTTGCAAGTTTTAATAAACACATTTAGAACTGTACCAGCAGTGCTATATGAAGGGTTAACACAAGAAGACAAAGAAAACTATTTTGCGTATAGAATGTTTGATAACCACGTTAGACTGATAAAGACTGGCGAAATTAAAGACAACAATGAAAAAGATATTACTAATTCTGTACACGGAATGATTTCTAAAGGCAAAAAGTCTAATAAATTAGAAACATACACGCAATTGGTTTTTGGTGTAAACAAGGAATGTGCTGATAAAATAATCGAAGGAATTTGGGGAGTTTTGGTTGATGAAGATATTAGAATTCTTGAAGTATATGATAAGAAGAACAAGTTATATCATATAAGAGCAGATAAATTTACTCTTCACAATCATACCGATTCCAAGTGGTATTATTGTAAAAAATGCAGAAAAATCACAAGATTTAATGTTGAGCATATTTGTCCAAACTGTTTTGAAACAAATACTTTAGAAGAATGTAATCCAAATGAGTATTTTGTAAATAACTATTACAGAAGACAGTATGTTAACAAAAAAATTGAAAAACTTGTTTATAAAGAACATACGGCTCAACTTTCTGCAGAATTAGGTAAAGAAAGACAGATAGAGTTCAAAAATAAAAAAATCAATTATTTGAGTTGCTCAACAACTTTTGAAATGGGTATAGATATAGGTTCTTTGGAGAATGTTTTGTTAAGAAACGTACCTCCATCCCCATCAAACTACATACAAAGAGCTGGACGTGCTGGTAGAGCACAAGATAGCTCTGCGTTTGTTCTTACATATTGTAGTCCAAGCTCTCACGACTATACATTTTTTGAAAATCCATTAAAAATGGTTGCTGGCGTTTGTCAAACACCTATGTTTGCTATGGAAAATCACAAGATAATTTTTAGGCATTTATTAGCCGTAACTTTATCTAATTTTTTCAAAGTCAATGTAAATGCTTTTTATAGTGTTAAATCGTTTTATCTTGATGGTGGTTATGAGGATTTCATTGAATATCTTAAAGGCAAGGATGCTGAATTAATTCAAGAGACAAATGAAATATTGTCAACTACTGAAGCAAAAGAATTAAAGAATGGACATTGGATTGACCTAATATTCAATGACAGAGAGCTAAATATTGAGATATCCAAAGAACGTATCATTTCTTTGCTTGAAGAGTTTGAAGATAAAAAGCAAGAAGCAATAGAGCAGAATGATGAAAGAGCAATTTCATATTTCGCTGGTCAGATAAATAAAATCACCAACAATAGAAATCTTATAGGGGAATTGGCAGATGGCAATTTAATCCCTAAATATGGATTTCCAACTGATTTGGTTGAAATTAGAATAAAAGGCGATGAAATAAAGGCTGACAATTATGATTTGACAAGAGATATGACAGTCGCTTTGTCAGAGTATGCACCTGATTCTGAGATAATGGTTGATAAAAAGACCATTGCTTCACGATATATAAACAAGTGGGGGCAATTAACAAAAACATTTTATTATGAATGTTCAAATTGTCATAAAACAACCTTGAGATATTCAGAAGATAATGATTTTTGTTGTTCTAAGTGTGGCAGTAGAGAATGTAAGAATTCTGGAATGTTCGTAACTCCACAGTATGGATTTACGGGAGAAATAAAAAGAAATACTGAAACAGAATTGAAACCAAAGAGGTCATATGCTTCGCCAGTTAAATATATTGGTAATGGTTCTTTAGACGGAGAACTCGTTGAGGTCAATGAGCATTTGAAATTCTATACTGCTAAAAATGACGAGCTTCTAATAGTAAACGAAAATTCATTCTTTACTTGTCCGAAATGTGGTTATTCTCTTATAGACAATGAACATAGTTCGTTGCCCAAAATTGATAAGGGAGAACACTATGGAACTTTTTCAAAATGTAACAATACCTTATTAGAACGTCATAATCTTGGATTTTCATACAAGACGGACGTTTTAAAAATGGTTATTGGCTTACCATTCAGTGGTGGCTATAATCAAGCGATTTCAGTTCTATATGCATTGCTTGAGGGAATTTCATTGGCATTTGATATTGAAAGAAATGATATAGATGGTATTTTTATAAACGAAAACAACAAGAATGTATTTGTTATTTTTGACACTGTGCCAGGTGGAGCAGGTCACGTAAAAAGATTGCTTAACAAAAAAGAGATGATTTCTGCGTTCAAGTATGCTTATGAAAAGGTCTCTCAAGAATGTTGCGATACAGCTTGCTATAACTGTATAAAGAACTATAAAAACCAAAAGTATCACGAATATTTACGAAGACCACAAGCGAAAGCCTTTTTTGAATTATTGTTAGATTCGTTAGAATGAAAATTTAAATTCAAAAATCAAAATTAAAGTTTGTATTCTTGCAATATGGTATTTAAAAGTACTGTTATCGCACCCCAAAATGAGGTTGAGGCTTTGTTGGAATACAATTTTAAGCTCCTTAAAAATGCAATTGACAGTTAGGCGTGTGCTTGCATAAAAACAAATCAAATTTTTCAGCATTAAACAGAAAGTTTCAATAGATGTACTGAACCCGCCACAAAATGGGTTTAAATGCGGCATAATTATAGCATTAGAATCGACTTTAGAATCTTTTGCTACTAAAAATTGGCTTTGAAAAACGTTATTTTCGGTTTGATTTGGTACAACTTTTTCAAGCAAGGCTTTAATATCAAAAAGCTCCACCCCTATACCGTGATTGGTATAAGGGTGGTTTTGTTTTATATTAAAGCAATTATTTGTTTTGCGTTGTTTTTTGCAAAATCGGAAAGAGTGTAAGAGCGAATTTGTTTTTTTTGGTATTACACCACAATCACATTAAAATTTCCACTAAAATTTCACTATTTTTTCACTATTTTTCATTGGCGTAATAGCCGTATGCCAAATATGCCAAAGCAGAGTAAAAAATTATAGCAATTTTTATTTTTTTGTTGCAATTTTTGTTTGAGTGTGCTACAATCTAAATGTAAACTATATCACGATACAGTGAGCTTGCGAGAGGGAAGTTAAAATGCTTGAAAAAACAATACATTCAAGAAGTGAAAAGGTAAGGTCTAAGGTTTTGCACGCAGCGGCTAAGCTGTTTTTAGCGAAGGGCTACACAAATACTACATTAAGAGAGCTTGCTGCAATGTCCGGGGTAAATTACGGCTCGCTGACCTTTACGTTTAAGAACAAGGAAACAATTTTATCCGAGCTTGTGGGCTTTGTCCTTGACGGGCAGTTTGAATTTACCGAAAGGCTGCTTGAGGGCAAAACGGAGGATAAAATTCTTTTCTATGCGGCGGAAACAACTCTGCAGCTATATATGGCAGAGTCAAGCGAGCATATAAGGGAGCTTTATTCCTTGTCATATTCACTTGAGGCGTCCTCTGACATAATCTATACTAAGATAACAAAAAAGCTGGCTGAAATATTTAAGGAGCAATATCCAAATTATACACAGGGCGAATTTTACGAAAAGGAGCTTGCCTCGGCAGGCATTATGCGTAACTATATGACCCGCCCCTGTGGCATATACTTTACAATGGACAGAAAGGTAAGAGCCTTTCTTGAAAACACCTTCCTCTTATACGAAATACCAAGAGCAAAAATAGAGGAAGCAATAAAATTTGTGTCCCAATTCGACTATGAAGCACTTGCCGAGCAGGTAATTGACAATATGCTTGCATACCTTGAAAGCAAAACCTAACCCAAAGGAGAAATCATTATGAAAAAAACGATAACCATATTAACAATTATAGTAATGCTTTTTACGCTAAGCGTTATATTCACCTCTTGCGGTGATGAGTGTGAGCACGCGTACCTCAGCGATTGCGATGAAAGCTGCGATAAGTGTGGAGAAGCAAGAGAAGCCACCGCCGAGCATAATTATTACGGCGACTGCGACGAGAGCTGCCATAGCTGTGGCAAGAAAAGAAAAACAACAGCAGAGCATAGCTGGAGGCCTGCCACCTGCACTACTCCCGAGGCTTGCGAGGGCTGCGGAGCTGTAAAAGGGGGTGGCGTTATCGGGCATAGCTATACTGCTATGGGTTATGACGACCATTACCACTATCAAATGTGCGTTCACTGCGGCAAGCCGAATGAGGAAAGCAAGGAAAAGCACGTGCTTAACGATGAGTACACCTGTGAGTGCGGTGTGGAATATACCGTTGAACAGGAAAAAGGCGCAGAGGCAAGCATTATAGTTAACCTTTATAATTCCAACGGTCAGCTTATTCGAGAAATCACTTACGTTCAGGGGAATATAACCTTTTATTTCGAGCGATACTATAACGAAAACGGAGATGTTATTAAGTCCGAGAATTATGACGGCAACGGAGAGCTTTTGGATTACTTCTTCTATGAGTATAACGAAAACGGCGACGTATTAAAGGAAAGCCTTTATGACTCCGACGGGGAGCTTCTTGCTTATGTTCTCTGCCATTATGACGAAAACGGATTTTTGCTTAAAACAGAATATTTTGACGGTGACGGCGCCCTTGATGGATACGAGCTTTACACTAATGATGAAAACGGCAATGTGTTAAGGAAGGAAGACTATAACGGCGACGGAACATTAGATGATACCGTGCTTTACGAATATGACGAAAAGGGAAGCTGTGTTAAAAGAACACACATAAACGAAGATGGCAGTACGTATTTCTATCAGTATGAATATGATGAAAACGGAAATCAGATTAAGGAAACATACACGAACAGCGATGGCGGCATAACCGTTAGTGAATATGATGAAAACAGGAAAGTAATTAAAGAAACGTACATATATACAGACGGTTATTGGTCCTCTCACGAGTATGAGTATGATGAAAACGGTAATATTGTTAAAGAAGTTTTTACAGATGATGACGGTCAAAATCAAATTTACGAATATGATGAAAACGGAAACAACATAAGGATAACTCACCTGTGGGAAGACGGACGTAAAAATGTTGTTGATTATGATGAAAACGGCTGTCCAATCAGGGATACGTCCATTGATGCTGACGGAAACGTATATTGCGTCGCTGAATACGAGTATATCCTCTTTGATGGAGAATGGCTCACAAGCAAGGCAACCATCACATATGAAAATGGTGATGTGCAAACTATTGAGTATGAATACGACGAAAACGCAAACCTCGTTAAAAAAACGGAGACCAATGCTGACGGCACCGGCGTCATCTACGAATACGAGTACGATGCGGAAGGAAACCGTATTAATGAAACATGCACGGAGTTCGATTCCCGTAAGGCTAACGCCGCACAGTAAATGCAAAACCCAATTAGGAGGAGATTATGAAAAAGCCAATAGCTATATTAACAATTTTAGTAATGCTTTTTACGCTAAGCGTTATATTCACCTCTTGCGGTGATGAGTGTGAGCATACATACGATAACGCTTGCGACGCAACCTGCAACGAGTGTGGCGAAGAAAGAACGATAACACATAGTCCAAGTGAAGACGATGGCGACTGTACAACGGAAATCACTTGTAGCGTATGCAAAGCGATAACCACACCTGCAAGGGATAGTCATACAGGCGGTACTGCAACCTGCACCGAAAAAGCATCTTGCACAGTATGTAGCACATCATACGGCACGGTTGATGCAAACAATCATATAGATGGAAACGCCGACCATCGCTGTGACCGTAATTGCGGAAAGACAGATATTGGCACACACGCTGACTCCACCGAGGATAATGACCACGTTTGCGACTACGGTTGCGGAGCAATACTTGAAGAACATAAGGGCGGCACAGAACAGACTTGCTTGGGTTACAAATGTGATATTTGCGGCGAGTGGTACGGTGAAACGCTCTTGCACAACTACACCTACACTGCAAACGCAAACAATATCACCGAGTCTTGCGATCAGGGCTGCGGTCATAGCGTGACCGTTACGCTGAATGCTCCTGCTGATCTTGTATACAGTGGCGAAGCAAAGGTGTCTACCTTGTCAGGAACGGGCGGACTCGTGACAGCTGTTCCCACGATTACGTATAGCGGTGATTGCACAAGTGTCGGTCGGCATTCCGCTTCCATTACACTTGGCGGCGCAACCGTAAGCCTTGATTTTGAGATTACGATGGCAACTCCCAATGTAACTGCTCCCACAGCAAACACGCTCACCTATAACGGCGAAGCACAGGCACTTGTGAGCGCAGGCTCTACAGACTTTGGCACAATGCTTTACAGCTTGACCGAGGATGGCGAGTATACCACAAGCATCCCCACAGGCACAAACGCAGGTTCCTATACCGTTTACTACTACGTACAGGGCAACGAGAACGTAAGCGATTCCACAGTAGCAAGTGTGACTGTAGAAATCGCTAAGGCAGTAGCGAGCATCACAGCAGCACCTACCCCCAATACGCTGACCTACATCGGCGAAGCGCAGTATCTCATCAGCGCAGGTGAAGCGGACATCGGCAGGATGGTTTACAGCTTGACCGAGGATGGCGAGTATACCACAAGCATCCCCCAAGGCACAAATGCAGGCGATTACACGGTTTGGTATTACGTTCAGGGCGATGCAAACCATAATGACAGCGCAAAGGATTCC
>JAFTMJ010000026.1 GCA_017452475.1 Clostridia bacterium
ACCCAGTTGAACCCCGATTTTATACGGTAAATCTCGTCTTACTCTGTGTTAAAAAAACTTGAAAATTTTTTAATTGTCTGCGTTTTTTCGCCTTGATTAAGCCAAGATTTACTCGTCTAAAATTGCGAGCACCAAAAACGTTTATTTTAAGATGATTTTGGCTGAGGCTTGACACAGCCATACTAAGTATTGCAAGGAAAGACTCGGTCAAAAGCGCTGAAAATAAACGCTTTTGGCGGGGTTCAACCGGGTCTCTCTCTGCTAACAAGTGGAGGCTACGGGGGAGAAATGCGGAATTTTAATCAACACGGAGTGTTGAATGGAATCGCGCCGAAGGTGTGTATGGAATTCTGCGGAGCAGGAATGGAATCAACACGGAGCGTTGCATTTTTGAGGGTGAAAATGAGAACAAAAACGAGAACAAAAACGGGGGTGAAAAAGTGAAAAACAGTGCGAAATGAATAAAAAATGTATAATATAATTAATATGCATAATATATTCGTCAAAATGTACAAACGGGGGGGGGGTATTTTCAGTATATTGTATAAATTTACACAAAATCTGGCAAAGGTCGAAAAACGGTTGACATTGACAACCATTTCTTGTATAATTATGATAGCATTATTTGCGAATAAATAAACTATGGTGTTAATCCATAGAGAATAGAAAGGACAGAAAAATGGGAAAGACAAAAAGAATTTTGTGCTTCTTGGTTGCACTCATAATGATACTTTCGATTGTGCCAATCAATTCGATTGTATTTGCTATTGGTGTTGAAACCGCTGAGGACACAGAAAACACTCAGACAGAGACCCCAAGCGTTGTTCCATCCGGAACAAGCACCTCCGGCTTACCTTCCGCTACGGTAAAGAAGCTGGCAAGCGAGACTGTTACTGACTATCGAGTTTATGACTTGATTGGCAAGGGCAGCTTGACAGAGGGAAATGGAGTTCTCGATCCACAGGTTTTGATGCAGTTTATCGCAAAGGATACTGCTGAAGAAGCCAAGAAAAATCAGTATGCTAATTACACGACCGACTTCTTCATTAAGGTTGAAGGTCTTGAACAGCCTACTGCAGGCACAGGTTGCTATTTAATCGGAAACTACGGTAGCTTCGGTTGGATTGCAATTCCGCTTGATGGCATTAATGTCGAAAACACAGTTTATCCTGTTATCACTCCTGTTGGATTCAACTTTACTTATGTTGATATTTGCGAGAGTGTAAAGGACTTCAAGTGCGGTATTTACTTTACTACCGAGTTCTTGAATGCTAACCCTGACTTTAAGATTACTCTTGAGCTTGGCTTGAGCGCAAACGCTGACAAGGCTATTGCAGGCGAATATATCAAGGTTGGCGACTCATACACTTACTCTGCAACAGGCTTGCAGACACCAACCGATTTTGTGGTTGACAGCAATGTAACAGGTGATACTGCAAAGGTTGAGGAGGTTATGAGCAACACCTCACTTGACAAGTTCATCCCTGTAAACGTTCCTGACGGAGCAGAGCTTGTTATCAAGCTTACAGGTGTAGGCGACAAGATTACTTATGATATAGCTCCTTTTGTGAAGGACACAACAACGAAGGTTGAAAACCTTACAGAGGCTATCATCTTCCGTATTCCTGTTCCTGCAAGCATAACAGAGAGCTATGTTAAGCTAACTCACGACGGCAAGTATGCAGGTATTTACGAGGTTAAGGGTACAGGAAACGCAAAGTATATTCAGGTTTCCTCTGCTGACTTCTCCGAGTTTGCATTGGAGCCTGTTAGCACAGCTCCTGTAGCTTCCGTTAACGGCATTACATATGCAACATTTGCTGAGGCTTTGACAGCGGCAAATGCATTGACAGGTGATGTTACTGTTGAAATCTTTGACAAGGTAACATGGAATGTTGCTTTAAGCGGCAACTATACCTCTATCACATTTGTTGGTAAGGATACAGACGCAGAAATGTACCTTGAGGTACAGGGCTATTTAACAGCCACAGGTAAGAAGGTTGCATTTGAGGACCTAAAGCTCAGCAAGAGCCAGGGTGGATACATTACAAATGCAGGCTTTATGAACGTGGCGTTTGGTGTGTATGATGTTGTAAGCGTTGATTACACCAACTGTACATTCTTAAACGGTGCTTGTGCATCTGCAGGTACAGTTACATACACAGATTGTACATTCTACAAGTCATGGGATAAGTACGGTCTTTGGGCATACGGCGATGCAGATGTTACCGTTGAGGGTTGTACCTTTGCTGATGACCGCGGCATTAAGATGTTTGCTGAGGACAAGGCTAATACAACTAACCTAACAGTTAGCAACACTGACTTTAGCGTTGCAACAGGTAAGCCTGCTATCGTTCTTACATACGGCGAGAGCGTAACTCTTGGTGAAGGCAATACATATCCTTCAACAGGCGTGTTTGAGCTTGACCTTGACGGTCAACCAAACGGAACAGTTGTAAATGCTGCAAATCCTGCAGAAATTACCTGTAAGAATGACAATGGCGTTTGCGGTGTTCTTGTTGATGGCAAGATTTATACAACAGTAGCACAGGCTGCTGAGGCTGCAACCGCAGGCTCAAAGGTTACACTTCTTCACGACTCAGCTGAGACAGTTGAGCTTCCTGAGGGCGTAACCCTTGATACAAACGGCTATACTGCTGAAAATGTAACTGTTAAGGCTCCTGCATACGTAGCTATGATTGGCGAGGATGGCTACGAGACACTTGCTGAGGCTTTGGCAGCAGTAAAGGGCGAAACAGGCAAAACAATTGTATTGCTTGCAGATGCTTCCATATCCGGTCAAAATGCACTTGATGCTTTGACAGGAAACACAATCGATTTGAATGATAAGACACTTACAGTAAGTGGCAACTCATATTTTTCAAATGGAACAACAACATTTACTAACGGTAACATTGTTGTGTCCGGCTACGCTTCAGATTCTTTCTTCTGTGGCTATACAGCAGGCGCGGTTATCGTATTTGATGATGTTGTAATTACAGGCGACAGCTACTCAACCGGTTGCGCAGCATTTAATGCAAACCTTGGTAAGGTAGAGATTAAGAATTCCGAAATCACACTTTCCGGCGATACAACAGGCGGTGTAATTTACGGTGGTTCTGTTGTAATTGACAATACTACTATAAACGCAACAAATGTTTGCCGTGGTATTACTAACTCTGTTGCAACAGTTCAAAACGGCACTGAATTCACATTTGACGGTGGTGAAACAGGTCTTAACTGTTCAACTGTTACTATTGACAATTCTGTAGTTACTATTAAGAACGCAACAAAGAGAGCTGTTCGTTTGGCGGATAACACTCTTGAGCTTACAAACGGTGCTACACTTACAGCAACAGGCTGTGCTGCTGACATTGTAAAGAGCAGTGAAACAAGCAATGCAGTGGTTAAGGTTGATGCTACATCAACACTTGATGCTGTTGACAATACAACAAGCTATGTTGCTCAGATTGGTGACGTTAAGTATGAGACACTTGAGGAAGCATTTAAGGCTGCTACTGAGGGTTGCGTAATCGAAATCTTGGCTGATGTAGTTATTGACTACAAGTGGGACTGCAGAGATTATGCGACAAATGGATCCCATTCTCAGTTCAAGGAGTCCGTAACAATCAACGGTAACGACAAAACAATTAAGTTTACAAATGCGATCAGCGACGGTAACTGGAACACCGTATTTAGGTTCGAGGAAAATGCCGTTGTTAATAACTTGACAATCGATATTAGCGAAGCAACCGGTGCTTTGAGAGTTATCACTGCTAAGAAGAGCCTTACAGTTGACGGCCTTACTATCGTAGGTTCTGCAAAGTACGGTATTATCTTTGGCGAGGGCGCTACTGCTGATGATTTGGCTGCAACAGAAATCGTTATCAAGAACTCTAACCTCAACGGTACAAGAAGAGCAATCTCCGATAACGAAGGCGGCAAGGATGTTAAGTCCGCAATTATCACAGACAATACACTCAATGCAAATGTTTATGTAAGTGCTTCTGAAAGCATTACATTTAACAACAATACAACAAAGGGCGAGGTTGACCTTCGTTCTTATACAGCAAACAACGCACTCAATGTTACTGCACAGGGCAACACCCTCACTTCAGGTGTAAAGAACTACATTGAGGCTGGCGGAACAGTTGATGCACAAGAGGGCTTTGATGTTCCTAAGGTTTATGTAGCTATGATTGGCGAGGTTGGCTATGAGACACTTGCTGAGGCTATTGCGGCTCTTAAGGATGGTGATACACTCACAATTCTTGCAGGTGAAATCAGCGAAGGCACAATTAAGTTCCCTGCATCACTCAACAATGTAACAATTAAGGGTGAGAACGGCGCTATCCTTAAGGATATGATCCTTATGACATATGATGGCAACACAATCTCATACGAAGGCATCACATTTGACGGCATCGTATTTGATAACTCTAAGATTGTAGTAACAGGTTGGAGATCAAACGGTGTAACACTTAGTGACTGGACAATTAAAAATTGTACATTCAAGAATATTTCAAGTACTGACACTACTGCAGCGGTTCACTTTAACTTAGCGGCAACTGAAGCGGTAAATGGTTTCACATTTACAAATAACGTAATTGATAATTTGACAGGCGGCGACAAGTCCGGCTTGTACTTACAGGCAACAGGAAATGTTGTTATTAAAGACAACGTTATCAACAATGTTGCATTCCGTCCATATGTAGTTCAAATTACAACTGATGACGGTATAGCTGATAACTTCACAGTTACAGGCAACACATTCTCAGGTTCTGCGGCAGGTCGTGCACAGGGCCTTGGAAACAACAGCGAAGGTACTGATACAGTTAACCTTGTTGTTAACAATAATATCTTTAAGGGTATTACAAATGCTCAGCAGATTTGCTATTGGAACTTCAATGCTGAAACAACAACAGCAGATATGAGCAAGAACTACTACGATGTAGATATCATTGAAAACCCAAGCGCTATTTACTTTAATGGCTCTGCATCAAGCATTTATGACTTGAACGATATGGGTGTATTCCCAATCTACAAGGAGCTTAACGCAGACGGAACAATTAATCTTGATAGCGAGTTCACACCTGACCTTACAGTTTATGTTGCTCAGGTTGGCGAGGAGAAGTTTGCAACAGTTCTTGAAGCGCTTAATTACGCTATCGAAAACGGCGTAACTGAGGTTAAGATTCTTGAAAGCGCAAGGGAATTAATGCCAACTGATGTTGAGCTTATGCTCAAGGCAAACCTCACAATTACTGCAGACAAGGAAGTTACAATTAGCTTCTATAACGATGGAACAACCTATGATTTCATTATTAACTCCGATACAGAATATGGCGAGTTTGTATTTACTGTAGGTGAGAATGTTTCATTCGTTCTTGAGGACAGAGTTATCTGGCTTGGCTTCTATGGCAACGATGTTGACGTAGTTGTTAACGGTACACTCAGCGCATACCAGATTTGGCACGGTGCTAATACTACCGTTAATGCAACAGGTACACTTAAAACTACAGGCGAAGCACTTGTAATGCGTCGCGGCGCACTTCTTACAGTTGACGGCGGTAAGGTTGATGCTAGCTACTTCAACATTTTATCCGGTAGCATTGATGCTAAGAACGGTGCTGTTATTGATAGCGGTGCATTCTGGATTGATAATACAGGTGCATATGCAAGCAGCGAAGGTGCTGTAAGCATTTCTATTAAGGATTCTACATTAACAAGCTCCGGTAACTTCAAAGCAGTTACAGACGCAAGCATAAATGTTACAATTGATAATAGTAAAGTTGCATTTACTGACTTTGACGGATATGGTGCAAGCGTAGTTGATGCAAAGACAACTGTTACAATTACTAACCTTTCAGAGGTTTCCTTCAAAAATGTAACAAATGACGGTAGAATTGTAATTTCCAGCGATGTAGATTTAACTACAGCAAACGAGCTTACAAATGTTGAAGCAGACGATGAGAGCAAGAAGGTTGTATACGAAGACGGCAAGTATGTATTTGTTGACCGTGTAGTTGCAGAGGTTAACGGCGTTGAGTATTCAACACTTGCAAGCGCTATCGAGGCTCTTAGGGCTAACGGTGGCACATTGAAGCTTCGCGATAACATTAGAGGCTCAATCACACTTAATTACCCAGCTGAGGGTGCTCCAACAGAGATTACCATCGACCTAAACGGCTTTACTATTACAAGCGCTGAGTCAACTATTTTTGTAGCTGACGGTTATGTTGTAACGATTAAGGACTCAAGCGAAGCAAAGACAGGTAAGATTGTTTCTACTAATGCAGGTGGCGAGGCAATCGCTATCAACCGTAACGGACATGTAATCCTTGAAAGCGGTTATGTTTACAACGATTACTGTGCAGTTTGGTTGTATAATTCAACCGGAAACGGCACATTCGTTATGAACGGCGGTACAATTGAGGTGCCTAACGGCGGTACAGGAATTATAGTAGGTGCCGGCACAGTTACCATTAACGGTGGTAAGGTTCTTTGCAACAAGACACCTATTTCCGGTGGCGGATGGAACTCCTACATTTACGCAAACGGAACAATGATAATCACAGGCGGTGAGTTCCTTGGTACAATCGGTTGTGCTGGTACAATAGCTATTTCCGGTGGTACATTCTCTTACTGTGATGACCCTAACGATGGATTTAATTCCGCACATTTGGCTGCAGGCTACGGCACACAGACAAATGATGACGGTTCTATTACAGTAGTTAAGCTTCCTGTAGCGGCTAAGATTGACGACACTGAGTACGAAACAATCGAAGCAGCATTGAAGGCAGCTAAGAATGGCGACACAATCGTATTGCTTGCTGACTGCGCAATGGCTGAGGTTGTTGAGCTAAGAGATATTGCTCTTACAATTGAGGGCGACTACACAATTACCCTTAACGATAAGCTTAAGGTATTAGGTGAAACAACACTTAACATTACATCTGCTTTAGCAGGTGAGGTATTACTCGAAGATGGTGCTATTATTGCAAATTCCACAATAAACGGTAGTGTTTACATTCAAGGTAATGTGACATTCCGTGGTAAGAATACATTCGTTATGATGTACGATTATGGCACTGCATACACACCAAATCACCAGTGGACTTTGGAAAAGGGCGCTTCTTTGACTCTCACAAGCACAGATCGCTATGGCTTCGGCTACGGTGACAAGATTACTATTGTCGGTAGCATCGCAGACGCACTCACTGCACGCGAAACTATCACAGATAGTGCAATTGTTGTTAATATGTACGGCGGCTTGGTTGGAATGACCAACTCATCATATGCGGACACCAACTCTAAGTTTGAAGCTAAGGATGCTTATATTATATTTGGTGTAAATGGCGACAAGTCATTCGGCAATAAGCCTAACAATTCAAATGAAAATGCGTACTACTACGGCAACTATGAGTATATCTTTACTAATTCTGTTGTTACTGCAAACGGCTTCAAGTTCTATGAGGACAATGGAAACTCTGTAGTGGTATTTACAGATTCTGACTTGCTCGTTAACGGCGTATTTATGACAAATGATGCAAGTTCCAAGTTTACATTTACAAACTGTATCATCTTGTCAAAGGCAACCTTAAACGGTAATGATGATAAGAACCAAAACGCAGGCGAAATGATTCTTATTGGCACAAGCTTGACCTACAATGCTATGTTTACAAACAACGGTACTATTAAGCTTGATGCTAACAGCTGCTTGACAGCTCCATCAATCGTAGGTAACGGCAATATTATTATTGACTTGGCTGGCTTTACCGGCACAAAGACAATTATCAATGCCAATATGACAGGCTTTACAGGAACAATTGAGATTATTAACAATGACCGCGCTACATTTAAGTCTTCAGAGACAGGCGTAGTTGTTACTGTTGCTATTCCCGAGGTTCCTTCTGCTACAACCAACCCTGTTGTACTAAGACCTGAGCTTGTTTACGGCTTGAACTTCTCAGCTGACAGCATTACTCCTGAACAGCTTGAGTACTTCGGCGACTATTTCGCTGACTTTGTAATTACATTCAACCAGGATGTTACACTTGACGCCGATGGAGATGTATATCTCACAGGTGAGTACGGTGACTACGGTTGGATTTCAGTTCCATTCGAGCCTATCACTATTAAGGCTGGCGAATCCATTAGAATTATGGAATATGCTGCTGAGCTGTTCGACAAGGAAGAGCTACAGATTACATACAAGGATGTAGTTGAGCTTGTTAAGAACTTTAACTGCGGTGTATATGTATCACCTGAGTTTGCTGCAGCAAATCCTAACTTCAAGGTATCTATTAACCTTAATATGTACGATCCTGCAGATGAGACAGAGACTCCAATTGCTGTTGAGTGTGTAGATAAGGTAACTCAGCAGCCGACACAAACAACATTTGGCAACGAGGACATTAAGAGAGTTGTTGCTTCTGCTATCGACGCAGAGGGCAACGAAACCTTCTACTTGACATTGGCTGAGGCTATTGCAGCTGCTCAGGATGGCGAGACTGTTAAGCTCTATGAGGATGTTGATTCTGTTGGTACAATTGATAAGGCAATCACAATCAACGGTAACAAGTTTACATTGAATGGCAACATTCTTATTCTTGCTGATGTAACATTTGACGGTGTTCTCAGCTTGACAGGCAATGTTAAGGTTACAAACGGCGCTACATTGACTATTGCAAAAACCGCTAATGTAACCGGCGCAACATCATTCTTCGGTGCAGGTAACGACGCAAGCTACTACGGTATGGCAAACGGCGATGCTGCTAATGGCACAATCGTTATTAACGGTACTCTTAAGGCACAGCAGATCAATGCTAATAACGGTGGTAACATCGTAATTAACAGCGGCGCTACTGCTACATTTGAAATCGTTTGCATTGAAAATGGTGATATGGGTGAAGCTGCAGGCACAATGACTGTTAACGGCACACTCAATACTCAGCGCTTTAACATCTTCGCTGGCGGTATTGCTACTGTTAATGCAGGCGGATTGGTAAACTCCGAGCAGGAATTTACAAGCAGCGACTTGGCAAATGTTATTTCCATTTGGGGCGGCGGTGAGCTAAACATCAATGGCGGTAAGGTTGTATGCGCAACTGTTGAGCATACAGAAGGACGCCACTCCGGTGTTAACGTTGCTGACGGCGCAATTAACATGACAGCCGGTAAATTCATTTGCGGTGGAAACCTTGTTCTTAGCGGTAAGCTTTCCGTAACAGGCGGCTCTGCTGACATCGCTTCTATCGAAAGCACAGGCGACATCTACCTTGAGGGCGATGCTACTATCACAACACCAACCGAGGGCTTGAGCATTACTGCTCCTGCAGGCTACAATGTTGTTTACGCAGCAGGCGTTTACAGTGTTGAGGAGAAGGTTATTGAGTCACTTGGATTCTACGGTTCATCTGTTGTAACAACCGGTATTCTCCAAATGAACATTTATCTCGATCCAAGCAATGTTTATGCTAACGGCGATAACTACTACATTGTTCTTACTGTTGACGGTGTAGAGGTTGGCAGAGTTAACAAGGCTGATTGGTCTAAGGATTCTAACGGAAACTACTTTGTATCCGTGGCTGTTCCTGCAAGGGCAATGACAGATGTGATTTCTGCACAGCTTTATGACATTGATGGCGACTTGATAAAAGAGTACAAGGATACAGTTGAGGCATATGCGACATACATCTTGACATATAACCTCTATTCTGTAGAGCTTAGAACTGCGCTTGTAGCTATGCTTAACTACGGTGCCGAGGCTCAAAAGGTATTTGGTTATAAGCTTGATAAGCTTGCAAATGCTAACATTGATGCTTACCAAAATCTCGTTGCAAATATCGATACTTCTATGAGCACTGAAGACTTTGAAGCAGATTATTCAAAGGACTTCGTATTCTACACACATACTATTGAGGCAGGTTCATCCCTTGCGCTTAACTTGTATTACAACAATGTATATGCGGGCGACGCGGTTATAATTGATGAGGCTAACAGAGCAAACACAAAGGTTACTATTAGCTATACAAATTATGACGGTGAGGCTATAACAACCGTTCTTACCGGAGATAAGTTGAACTTTACTGCTGAAAACACCTTGAAGGTTTCTGTAACGGGATTGGCTGCATCTGATATCCATACTGATGTAACCGTTGTTGTTGAGGTTGATGGTCAGGTTGTTTCTACAGTAACAGATAGCATTGAAGCATACTGCGCTTATACAACAGCGGATATGCCTGAAATGGAAGCTGTAAGCAAAGCTATAATGGCTTACGGTAATGCAACGAAGGCTTATTTTGAAAGTCTAAAAAATTAAAGGAGGACTAGTTAAATGAAAAATTACAAGTCCCCCAAAATCGAAATAGAAGAAGTAGTTGTTCAAGATTTTTGCTTGGCGAGCAACGAAGGCGTTGGCGGCGGTAAGGATGAATTCCCGGTTCCTCCTAGACCCGGAGTAACAAGCCTTGCTGATGACGGGAGCGGCGTTTTGACCGTTGGCGGTCGTACAGGCGAGGGCGCTGTTGGCTCAAGCTTGGCAAACAACTTGTTCGGCATCAGATAATTTCGATAAGGGAAAACAATCAAAAAGAAAAAAGCTATTGCTTCGGCAATAGCTTTTTTCTTTTTTTTGTGTAAAGGGGGATGCGCGGAAATGCAAAATGACACGAAGTGTCACCCTGAGCGCTGAGCGAATGGGTCTTTAGGCGGTGCGGAAAAATAAAATTGGTGCGTACCATAACAAGATCCTTCGGCGATTGCCTCAGGATGACAATGTGGGAGGGCGATAGGGGTCCTCAAAAATCCTTGTGATTTTTGGGGTTCGCGTGGGACCCCTCCCCTACGAGGGTGCGTGGTGCGCAAATGCAAAATATGAAATGCAAAATGCAAAATTAGAACGCTCCCTCCGTCTGCCTACGGCATCCACCTCCCTCAGCCGATGGAGGCTCTTAGGCGGGAGGGCGGACAGTTCGACCTATATAATTAATCAACACACGGTGCTGCATTTTTGGAGGCATAGGTGGGAGCAAGCCCCCGCCCTATGAGGGTGCCACGTTGTTACCTTGCACAGGGGAGGCTACGGGGAGAAATGCAAAACGGGAGGGCAGACCCCTCCCCTACGAGTGGAATGAATAATGAATGGTGAATAATGAATGGTGGAAAGTTGGGACATTTTGTGGGGGTGGGGCATATAATAATGGGAGAGTGAGTTTTGGGGGTGAAAAAATGAAAAGGTTGACCCTGTGTGTGATTTTTGGGGGCAAGAGTATGGAATATGAGGTGTCCTTAAGGTCGGCGGAGCAGGTGCTTGAGCATATTGACGCGGAAAAATATGATGTAATTCGGGTGTGGATTACAAGGGAGGGAAAATGGTACATATTTGAGGGGGAAAACAGGGAAATTTTAAGGTTGGAGGATGAGAAAATTGGGACGGCTGTGACGGTTGATGTGAACAGTGGAGATTTAATTGAGCTTGGAAGCGGGAAAAGGCACAGGGTGGACATATATTTTCCTGTGATGCACGGGGAATATGTGGAGGACGGACGGCTACAGGGGTTATTTGACATATGCGGCGCGAAATATGTGGGATGTGGCGCGTTTGCAAGCCACATTTGTATGGATAAGGCGCTTGCGAAGGATGTGGCAAGAAAATTGGGAATTAAGGTGGCGAAGGGGGTAGTTTTAAATGCAAAATGCAGAATGCAAAAGGAACAACCCTTCCACCGCAAGCGGTCCCCCTCCCCTTGCACAGGGGAGGCACAGGTCCGCCCTACGGGGGAGCCATATTGTTACATAGCACAGGGAAGGCACAGGCGGAGGGAAAATGGGAAAACAGAATTAGAACGCTCCCTCCGTCTGCCTTTGGCATCCACCTCCCTCAGCCGATGGAGGCATGGGCAAGAGGAAGCCTCTGTCCTACGGGGGGACGGGGAATGCGAAATAAACAACCCTTCCGTCAACTGCGTTGACACCTTCCCTTGCACAGGGGAGGCAAATGGAAAATTTGTGGGATTTGGAGAGAAAATGGAGTACCCTGTGTTTGTAAAGCCCTGTATGAGTGGGTCAAGTGTGGGGGTTAGCAGGGTGGAAAATGAGGGGCAGCTAACCTTTGCTATTGAAAATGCGTTTAAGTATTGCGACAGGGTGATGATAGAGGAAGGGATTGACGGAAAAGAGGTTGAGGTGGCGGTAATGGAAAGGGGTGGGGAGCTGGTTGTTTCCCCTGCCGGGATGATAAAATACACGGGGAATTTTTACGGATATGAGGAAAAATATTGCTCTGGGAATAACGAATACATAATTCCTGCGCCTGTGGGGGCGGAAACGGAAAAATACCTAAGGGAGTGTGCGAAAAGGCTGTTTTTGGAGCTTGGCTGCCGTGGTCTTTCCCGATTTGATTTCTTTGTAAAAAAAGACGGCGAGGTGGTGTTTAACGAGGTGAACACTATGCCCGGGTTTACCAAGGACAGCATGTTTCCAATGCTGCTTGGGGCGGCGGGGTTGAGCTACGGGGAGATAATTGAGGGGATAGTGGGATAAATGCCGGCGCAAATGCAGAATGAATAACCCTTCCGTCAACTGCGTTGACACCTCCCCTTAACAAGTGGAGGCTATGGGGAGAAATGCAAAATTGACACGGGGTGTCAACTTGTTTCGCATAGCGGAACATATCGAGTGCGTTAGCACATATCGACGATATTGCGAAATTAGGACGCTCCCTCCGTCACCCTGTGGGTGCCACCTCCCCCCACCGGTGGAGGCATATGTGAGAGCAAGCCCCTTACCTACGAGGGTGCGCAGGGCGTAAATGTGTAATTTTAATCAACACGGAGTGTTGAATGGAATCGCGCCGAAGGTGTGGATGGAATTCTGCGGAGCAGGAATGGAAACAACGCGGAGTGTTGAATGGAGTCGCGCCGAAGGTGTGGATGGAATTCTGCGGAGCAGGAAAGGAATCAACACGGAGTGTTGTATGGAGTCACGCCGAAGGTGTGTATGGAATTCTGCGAAGCAGGAAAGGAATCAACGCGGAGTGTTGTATGGAATCGCGCCGAAGGTGTGTATGGAATTCTGCGGAGCAGGAAAGGAATCAACACGGAGTGTTGTATTTTGGGGGAGCGCTTAATTTGTTAAGTTTTGTTAAAGGTATTGAAAATAGGTTGATAATATTTTATAATATAAGGTAGGATATTTGTATGCTTGAGCTAAAGGGTCAGCTTGTGACGCTTGTGGGCTATGGGGAGTCCAACAGGGCGATGTGCCGTTTTCTTATGGAAAGGGACATTTATCCCATTGTGAGAAACCCTGTGGCGGTGGAGGTGCCAAGAGGCATAGAGGGCGTTTTTGGTGACGGGTATTTGGATGGCTGCGGCGGTATTGTTTTTCGCTCCCCGGGGGTGCGCCCCGATAAAATTGGAGGTAACACCTACACGGAGGCAGGCTATGCCTTGGAGGAGTGCCGCGGCGTAAAAATCGGGGTTAGCGGCTCTGACGGAAAGACCACAACCTCCACATTGATTTATTTAATGCTGATGCAGGGTGGCAAAAATGCATACCTTGGGGGCAATATTGGAACGCCCTTGATTAGCTTTTGCGACAAGGTTGGTAAGGACGGTTATTTGGTGGCGGAGCTATCCAGCTTTCAGCTAATGGATATGGAGCCGTGCCTTGATGTGGCGTGCATAACCAACATAACGGAAAACCATCTTGATTGGCACCTTGATATGGATGAGTATGTTTCTGCAAAGGGGCGAATTTTAAAAAACGCCCGCAGGCGTGTGCTTAATTACGATGATGAGGCGGTATTTAGCCTTGGCGGCGAGCGTGACACGTATTTTTCCTTAAGGGATATAAGAAGCAAGGGCTTTAAGGAATTCGCTTGTGTAGCCGAGGGACATATATATTACTGTGAAAAAAGGCTTTTCCCTGTTAAGGACATTTGCTTAAAGGGTGAGTTTAACATAAAAAATGTGCTTTGCGCAGTTGCCTGCGCCTACCCATATGTGGGGGCGGAGCCTTGCGGCAGGGTGGCGCGGAGCTTTTGCGGCGTGGACAACAGAATGGAGCCGATGGGCGAAATAAATGGGGTTAGCTTTGTTAACTCCGCCATTGATTCCACCCCGTCAAGGACTATAAAAACCTTGAGCGCCTTTGAGCCTAAAAGGACGGTTGCTATCCTTGGGGGATATGACAAGAGCTTGAGCTACGAATGCTTGGGCGGCATCCTTGGGGAGCTGAAGGGCGTTGTGCTGTGCGGTGAAAACAGGGACAAAATTTTGCCCTTTGCAAAAAACGCAAAATGCGTAAACACCTTGGGTGAGGCGGTTTTTCTTGCCTTTAAGCTGGCAAGCAAGGGGGACACGGTTGTGCTTAGCCCTGCCTCTGCCAGCTTTGATATGTTTAAAAATTATAAGGAAAAGGCGCAGCGGTTTAAGCAGGAAATTAAGAATTTACGGAATTTTACAGATAGGAACGGTTTGAATGATGGAAAAAATTAAAAGCACCTTGGTTGCCTTGTGCGAGGAAATGACGGTTAGCGGCTATGAGTACAGGGCGGAAAACAAAATAAGAGAGCTTTGCGGCTCTGCTTTTGATGAGATTAGGGTAAGCCCCTTAGGCTCCTTTGTTTTGGTAAAGAAATCAAAAAACAAAAACGCAAAAAGGCTGCTTATTGATGCCCACCTTGACAATGTGGGAATGATGGTGACTGACATTAAAAAGGGGGGCTTTTTAAGCGTTGTTAACATTGGCGGCCTTGACACCCGCGTTTTGCCTGCTACCGAGGTGACGGTTTACGGAAAGCAGGAAATTTACGGTCTTGTCACCTCGACCCCTCCGCATTTGCGCAAGGCAGGGGCGGATTCCGTGCCGAAGATGGATGAATTGTATATTGATACAGGCTACTCCTTAGAGGAGCTTGAAAAAATAGTTACCATTGGCGACCCTGTGGGCTACAGGCTGAAGCTGACGGAGATGGAAAACGGCTATGTAACAACCTCCGGGCTTGATGACAAGGCTTGCGTCTGCGCCATTATTGAGGCGATTAAGGATGTTGACAGGGATGAGCTTAAGTACGATATTTACGTTACTGTTTCCGCGCAGGAGGAAACGGGCAAAAACGGCAGCGCAAGGAGCGCCTTTGAAATTGAGCCTGACATTGCAATTATAACAGATGTTAACTTTGCAAGCGGTGACGGCACACCCGAGCATGAATGTATTAAATGCAGGGGCGGCGCCGCTGTCGATATTTCATCCTTGACTGACAGAGCCTTAACAAGAAACATAATTAAGCTTTTGAAGGACAAGGGAATTAAGCACCAAATCATTTGCGAGCCGGGCAAGACCTACACCAACAATGAGGGCTTGCTTATAAGCGGCAAGGGCGTGCGCACTGCGGTGTTAAGCGTGCCCCTTAAAAATATGCACACCCCCTGTGAAACAGTGAATTTAGAGGACATTAAGAGCCTTAAGGAGATAATCAAGGCAATTGTCACAGACGGTGAGCTATAAGGAGAAAATATGAAGGAATTATTGCGTGAGCTATCCTTAGCCTTCGGTCCAAGCGGATGTGAGGACGGTGTTAAGGATATTATAAAGAGCTATATTGAAAAGAATATGCCTGCCTGCGGCGAGGTGAGCTGCGACACAAGCGGAGGCTTGTTTTTGACCCTTAAAAAGGAGGGTGCGCCAAGGCTGATGATTTGCGCCCATATGGATGAGGTTGGCTTCATGGTGACCCACATTGAGGAAAACGGACTTTTGCGCTTTGGATGCGTGGGGGGCATTGACCCAATCGTTTTAACCTCTAAGAGGGTTGTGTCCGAAAGCGGACACAGGGGCAGCATTATTGCAAAGCCCGTTCATATTTTGTCCAAGGATGAAAGGGACAAGCGCCCTAAGATTGAAAATATGATGATTGACATAGGGGCAGACAGCCGCGAGGAGGCGGAAAAGGTAACCTTTGTCGGAGAATATTTTACCTTTGACAGTGACTATGTGGAGTATGGTGAGGGGTATGTGAAGTGTAAAGCCCTTGACGACCGCTTGGGCTGCGCCATAATGTGCAAGCTGATTAAGGATATTGCCACAGGTGAGGTGAGCAGTGACTATGAGCTGCACTTTGCCTTTACCTGCCGCGAGGAGGTTGGCTACTCGGGCGCGTTTGCGGCAACGGAGAGGATAAAGCCTGACTATGGAATTGTAATTGAGTCAAAGGCGGTGGCGGATGTTCACGGCGTTAGCGACCAAAAGAAGGTTTGCGTGCTTGGAGATGGCGCAATTGTGTCCTTTGCTGACTTAGGCACCATTTATGACCGTGATTTTACACGCCACATTATGGATTTGTGCGAGAAAAACAACATTAAGTATCAGGTGCATAGGATTATTTCCGGTGGAAATGATTCGAGAAATATACAAATTAGCGCCTCGGGCTGCAGGGTTGCACTGCTTTCTGCCGCCTCCAGGTATATACATTCCCCTGCGGATGTGGTGCATTACGATGATTTAGACGCTATTTATGAGGCGATTAAGGCTGTTATAAGGAGAGGAAATTAAGATGTTAGAGCTATTAAAGAGGCTGATGAATGTCCCGAGCGTTTCGGGCAGAGAGGACAAAATTAGGGAGGCTATTGTGCGTGAGGTGGAGCCTTATGCCGATGAGATTAGCTGTGACCCTGTTGGAAACCTTATTGTTAGAAAAAAGGGTACGGGCAAGAAAATTATGTTCTGCGCCCATATGGATGAAATAGGCTTTTTTGCCACATATATTGATGACGAGGGCTTAATAAAGGTAAATGCCATAGGCGGCATAAGCGCCCTTGCCGCAGCCTACACAGAGGTTGTTTCAGAAAACGGCGTGCGCGGTGTAATTATTCCCGAATGCGGCAAGGAGATGCCCAAGGTGGAGAATATGTACATTGATATTGGGGCAAAAACCAAAAAGCAGGCGCAAAGGCGCGTTAAGGTTGGGGACTTCTTTGTTTGCGCACCCAGCATAAGACGGCTAAGCGGCACAAGGTATGTGGGCAGACCCTTTGATGACAGGGTTGGCTGCGCTATAATGATAGAGGCGCTAAAGAAGGTAAAAGAAACGGAAAATGACCTTTATTTTGTGTTCTCCACACAGGAGGAGGTTGGGGCAAGAGGCTCAAAGCCTGCTTCTTATTCCGTTGCGCCCGACATTGGAATTGCCATTGATGTTACAGGCACAGGGGACAAGCCGGGCAGTGCAAAAATGGCGGTTAAGCTTGGCGGCGGATGCACCGTAAAGATAAAGGACTCAGGCGTTATTTGCTCACCCGAGCTTGTAAAGCAGATGAGAGAGATTGCAGAGGAAAATAAGGTAAAATATCAAAACGAGGTGCTTATTTACGGTGGCACAGATGCTTCCTCCATTCAAGTGGCGGGCAAGGGCGCCCGTGTTAGCGCAATTTCCGTTCCTACCGCGTTTATCCACACAGGGGTTGAAATGGTTGATATGTTTGATGTTAATGAGGCAGTTAAGCTAACAGCTTTGCTTGCGGAAAAGCTATAAGGAGAAGAAAATGAAAAGATTTTTAAGCTTACTTTTGATTGGCGTGATGTGCCTGTTTATGTTTTCCTGCGGTGAGGATGAGGTGCCTGACGGAATGAAGCTGGCATCTGACACGGATGTGGTGGACTACAAGCTGTTTGTACCCGAGAGCTGGGTTGTTTCAACCGCGGAGAGGGCAACAACACAGGCGTATGTTTCCAACAGTGACAGGACAAACATAACTGTTATGCAGTGGAATGTTACTGAAACCACAAAGACCGTAAAGGATTGGTGGGAAAACGAATACAAGCCGCAGGTGTTTACATCGGGAGCTGTGAAGGAGTACACAATTACTAAAAATAAGGACGGCACAGAGGGGGCAAAGACTACCCTTGACG
Organism: Clostridia bacterium; assembly: GCA_017452475.1. Taxonomy (GTDB): domain Bacteria; phylum Bacillota; class Clostridia; order Oscillospirales; family CAG-272; genus RGIG2000. Next base: position 17,917 of record JAFTMJ010000026.1, read on the forward strand.
GCCGCGCGGCAACAAAGTATGTGTACACGGGCAAGATTGGAGATAGCTTCTTTAGATACGAGATTATTGCTTGCGTAACACAGGGAAGCATTTATGTAGTGCAGGTAACCTATATGCAGGACAAGCAGGAAAACAAGGATGACAAGGTGACATACAGCACCGTTGAGACCCACAAGGAAGCCATAGCAAGCATAATTGAAAACTTTAGGTTTGAATAAAATGGCGGAGATTTATTTTGACAACAGCGCCACCACCAAAATAAGTGATGGGGCAAAGGGAAAAATGATTGAGGTTATGGATTTTCACTACGGAAATCCATCCTCCTTGCATAAAATAGGCTTGGATGCGGAGCATATAACGGCTGAGGCAAGGAGCATAATTTTGCAGAGCCTTGGGGTTAGCCGTGGGGTAAAGGGAGAGCTTGTTTTTACCTCGGGCGGCACGGAGGCGAATAACCTTGCCATTTTCGGCGCGGTAAACGCAAAGAAAAGGCGTGGGGATGAAAAAATCCTCACAACGGACAGTGAGCATGCCTCTGTTGAAAAGGCTATGGAGGCGCTTGAGGCGCAGGGCTATAAGGTTCTGCGTGTGCCTACGGTTGGGGGTGAGCTTGACCTAAGCTTTGTGCGGGAAAATGCAAGAGGCTGTATACTTGCCAGCTTTATGCATGTAAACAACGAAACAGGGGCGGTTTACGATGTTAAAAGCGCCTTTGATATAGTTAAGGAGCTGTCCCCTGCGGCGGTGTGCCACAGTGACTGCGTACAGTCCTATATGAAGGTGAGGCTCAACAAAAAAGCCTTGGGCGCTGACCTGATTTCCTTAAGCGCCCATAAGATAAACGGCGCAAAGGGTGTGGGCGCACTTTACATTGACCCAGACATTATAAAAACAAAGAGAATAGTGCCTATTGTTTACGGCGGCGGACAGGAAGCCGCATTTCGCTCGGGCACGGAAAATGTGTACGGCATTGCCGCATTTGGGCAGGCGGCGAAGGAGCATTACGCTTCCCTTAGCGCAGAAAGAGCCTATATGCAGGAGTTAAGAGAGTACATAGTGTCAAGGCTTGAGAGCATAGAGGGTGTGGCGGTAAACAAGCCGAAGGTAAGCGCACCACACATAGTAAGTGTAACGGTGAAGGGCATAAGGAGTGAAACAATGCTGCACTTTTTGTCCTCCTTGGGTATTTATGTTTCCAGCGGCTCTGCCTGCTCCTCTAACGATAAGAGCAAGAGTGGGGCGCCCCTTGTTGCCTTCGGCTTAAGCCGTGATGAGGCGGACAGCACCGTAAGGGTTAGTCTTAGCCCGCAAAACACAAGGGACGAGGCGGACAGCCTGTATAACGGCATTTTAGACGCAACAAAACGGTTGGCGAGAAAATGATTTTTACATAGCAAAAAGGACTGCTGACGCAGTCCTTTTTGCTATGCCTTACGGGAGTGAAACGAACCAGTTTTGGAACGGACAAAAAACCCGTCTTTGGCGTTAAAATTTTTTGAAATATTTTTATATATCGGCAAAATTTTGCCTTAAACACGAGCTTTTTGGCTCGTTCTAAAATGCCTCGCACCTAAAACCTAACTATTTAGAGATGATTTTTGGTGCGGAGGAGGCAGGCTTATTAGCATAAGCCAACGACGACAATCCTAAAAGCACTTTAAATAGTAGGCTTTAGGCTGGTTCATTTCACTCCCGTAAGGCATACTATGTTGATTTGCTTTGAAAGCTTGGTTAAAAGCTTGGTTAAGGGGTAGATAAGGAAGCCCAAGATTAGGTTGCCTATGCAATGCATAAGGTCGAAGGGTAAGCCTGCCCCGATCCAAATGAGCATTTGCTCAAAATTGAGCTTGAACATAATGGCTTGGGCGGGGGCATAGAGCGTGCCGTATGCCAAGCCGTGCAGGGCGGTGACAAGGGGGTAGACAAAAATGCCTGCCCGCTTTGGCATTGATTTGGGCAGGAGCATAACCATTCCCCAAAGGATTGCCCAAATGTATATATACGGCATCCACCACCAGTTAAAGCCGCCGTAAACGCCAACTAAAACAACATAAATATAAATGGGTATAAGGGCTTTTTTGCGGTATACTAAGGTATATACGGCTATAAGTGTGCCAACCAAATGGATGTTTGGCAGCATTTCCATTACAAGCTTAGACAAAAACATAATTGTGCCAAGCATGGAAAAAACGCACATTTCCTTAATGGAAAGATTCTTTGATGTTGAATTATTTTTCACGGCTCAGCTTATATGTGGCGCCGCTTACAATTTCGGTTGAGTCAATGCCTGTTAAGGCATATTCGCCGTTTATGTACAGCGCCCAGTAGGTTTCGTCAACATCGAAGTCGGCGGTAATGCCGTTAACCTTTTTCATATACAAGCCGTAGGGGCCTTGCTCACCCTCTATAACATTTAGCTTGGTAAGGGCGGTGCCAAGGATTGCTTCATCGGTTTTTACGGTTAGGGTAATGCTTTTGTCATAAGCGGAAACGACCAAGGAAAAGGTCTTGGAGCCTTGACCTATAGTGGCATTTTCCTTATAAATTGCACCGTCCCAAGGGGTGGCGGGTGTCTCTGCACTTGAGCCGGTGCTGCCCGGCGTTTCATCCCCACCGCAGGAGCAGAGAATAAGGGTTAATGATAGCATTAAAGCTAAGGTGAGTGAAATGATTTTCTTCATTTTTGAAAATCCTCCTTTGTAAATTCAAAGGAATAAAACAAAATCGCCCTTCTTGAAAAGGGCAAAAATAAACACTTATTGTGTAAATTAAGCCTCTCCAATTGCCCAAGAGCCAAATTGTAAGCACAAAACGATAAGCATTCCGACTTATAGCGTAAGCTAATTACGGTAATGGCTGTTGCCGCGGAATTTCACCGCTGTTTCCTTATCATCGCGTGGCGATACATAGGTTAAACCTATATGAGTTGTGTTATTCTTTTGTATGGTCATTTTAACACATTTTGTGGAAGGAGTCAACTATTTTTTATATATTAAGTCGAATTTACTCTAAAAGGGTTGAATTTTTATAGCTTTAGGTGTAAAATAGTAATAGTTGCGTTGGAAATTTCTGTATGCAACGGTGACAGTCAATTAAAACAGTATAGGTTAGGAGAGAATTATGGTAGACGCAAGATTGGGTCAACGCATCCAAATGTACCGTGAAAAGGCGGGCAAGAGCCAAGAGGAATTAGCAGAGCATGTAGGGGTTAGCATCACCTCTATTTCAAATATCGAGCGCGGAGCAAACTATCCGAGCTTTGAAAACTTTATTAAGATTTTGAACTTTATTAACGCATCTCCAAACATGGTTATGTTCGATATGGTGGAGCAGGCGCAAATCACAAGGGCGAGCGAGCTTTGGGATAAGATGAAGTCCCTTGACAGTGAAAAAAGAAACAAGATTTTCAAAATAATAGAGATTTTACTTGATGCAGAATAAAAACAAGATGAGAACAACAAAAAAGCTGTTGCTAAAGGGTTGTACTCTTAAGGACAGTTTTGCAAATTAATATAGAATACGATACCTACCGACAGGAAAAGGACAGAGAAAGCAACTGCGATCTCTGTCCTCTTTTCTTCGCAAGCACTGCATCTGTGTCCACAGATACATATAGTGAAATGTTTTGCTCTCGCAAAACGTGAAAAAATGTGCTATTGCGCATTGTG
>JAFTMJ010000002.1 GCA_017452475.1 Clostridia bacterium
CACTCTCTGTTTAAGTACGCCTAAATTTCACAATTTCAACCACACTTTTCAACAAAAGCGTGAGTTTGTTTTTCCAATCATAGAAAAAGAGCTGACACTCTTTCACTAATTATTTCTAATTAGCTTTTGTGTCAGCCCCTTTATTGTTGCTTAAAACAATAGGCACAAATTATTTAAACTTGCGCTTTCTTGCAGCTTCAGACTTTTTCTTTCTCTTAACGCTTGGTTTTTCGTAATGCTCTCTCTTACGAAGCTCCATAAGAACTCCGGATCTAGCACACTGACGCTTAAATCTACGAAGTGCACTGTCGAGTGATTCATTTTCCTTAACTCTGATTTCTGCCATTCTATATCCCTCCCCCCGCGTTTAGCAAAGAGATAAAATCTCTTAAGTATTATAGTACAAATGTACCGCGTTTGTCAATAGTGAATTTATATTTTTTCGAAAAAATTTATTTTACAACAATATTTACAATTTTTCCGGGTACAAAAATTTCCTTCACTATAGCTTTTCCATCAATTGCCTCTGTAATCTTGGGGTCGTTCTTAGCAGTAGCAATTGCATCATCCTTAGAAATTGTCTTGGATACTGTAATGGTGGTACGAACCTTGCCGTTAATCTGTACAGCTATTTCAATACTGTTTTCAACGGTCTTTGCCTCATCGTACTCTGGCCACTTTGCAAGAGACAGGAAGCCTTCCCCACCCATATTGCTCCACATTTCCTCGGTTAAGTGAGGAGCAAACGGATTTAAAAGCTTAATAAATGTTGCAAGCTCATCCTTAGTTAAAGAGCCATACTCATAAACATCGTTAATAAATGCCATCATTGCCGCAATAGCAGTGTTGAACTTCATTGTATCAATGTCATTAGTAACCTTCTTAATAAGCTTGTGCATAGAAGCCTCAAGCTTTTCTGTAACACCCTCACCCTTAACTATTTCAGGCAAGGAGCTTACCCTATCAAGGAACCTCTTGCAGCCTCTTATGCTTGCAGGATTCCAAGGTGCTGCCTTTTCAAAGTCACCGATAAACATTTCATAAAGTCTTAATGTATCAGCACCGAACTCGCTTATTACATCATCAGGATTTACTACATTTCCACGGGACTTGGACATTTTTTCGCCGTTTTCGCCAAGAATCATACCGTGTGCGGTTCTCTTTTTATAAGGCTCCTTGCATCCGATAACGTCAATATCGTAAAGGAACTTAGCCCAGAAACGGGAGTAAAGCAAGTGAAGTGTAACGTGTTCCATGCCACCGTTGTACCAGTCAACAGGCATCCAATAGTCAATAGCCTCACGGGAAGCAAGCTCATTCTTATTATTAGGGTCACAGTAGCGGAGGAAGTACCAAGAGGAGCCTGCCCACTGTGGCATAGTATCTGTTTCTCTCTTAGCAGGAGCGCCACAGCAAGGACAAGTTGTATTTACCCACCAGTCAATCTTAGAAAGCGGTGACTCACCCGTATCTGTTGGCTCATAATGCTCAACCTCTGGCAGCCTTACAGGCAACTGTTCCTCAGGAACGGGAACCCAACCGCACTTATCGCACCAAACCATTGGTACAGGCTCGCCCCAATATCTTTGACGGGAGAATACCCAGTCTCTTAGCTTATAGTTAACCTTAGAGTGTCCCTTTTTGTTCTCTTCAAGCCAAGCAATTATAGCCTTCTTAGCCTCTGCAACCTCAAGACCGTCTAAAAATCCTGAGTTACACATAATACCTGTTGCAACATCAGTAAATGCCGCTTCTTCAACATTTCCCCCTGCCACAACCTCAATGATAGGCAAGCCGAATACCTTTGCAAAATCCCAGTCACGCTCATCGTGCGCAGGTACCGCCATAATTGCACCTGTGCCGTATGTTGCTAATACATAGTCGGAAATGAAAATAGGAATTTCCTTACCGTTTACAGGATTTATAGCCTTAACTCCGTTTAAGCAAACACCTGTTTTATCCTTTACAAGCTCAGTACGCTCAAAGTCAGACTTTTTAGCCGCCTCAGCCTTGTAAGCATTAACCTCATCAAGATTGGTGATTTTATCTTTCCACTTTTCAATTAGGGCATGCTCTGGCGCCATAACCATATATGTAGCGCCAAACAGTGTGTCGGGACGGGTGGTATAAACAACAACCTCATCACCCATTGTTGTATTAAAGGTTACCTCAGCACCCTCACTTCTGCCAATCCAGTTAATTTCCTGTGTTTTAACTCTTTCAATAAAGTCGAGATCGGCAAGATCATCAATCAACCTCTGCGCATATTCGGTAATTTTAAGCATCCACTGGCTCTTAACCTTGTGAACAACCTCACTACCGCATCTTTCACAAACGCCGTTTACAACCTCCTCGTTTGCCAAAACGCACTTACAGGAGGTACAGAAGTTAACATTCATTTCCTTCTTGTAAGCCAAGCCCTTCTTGTAAAGCTGAAGGAAAATCCATTGTGTCCACTTGAAATAGTCGGGATCAGTGGTGTTGATCTCCCTTGACCAGTCAAAGCTATATCCGATAGACTTCAATTGTTCCTTAAAGTGCTTAATATTCTTTTCAGTTACTATGCTTGGGTGAACATGGTTCTTAATTGCATAGTTTTCAGTTGGCAAGCCGAATGCATCCCAGCCCATTGGGAACAAAACATTATAGCCCTGCATTCTCTTTTTTCTTGAAACGATATCCATAGCGGTGTAAGGTCTTGGGTGTCCAATGTGCAAGCCCTGTCCCGATGGATACGGAAACTCTATAAGAGTGTAATACTTTGGCTTAGTATAGTCTGTGGAAACCTTAAATGCCTCACTCTCATCCCATTTATCCTGCCATTTTTTGTCGATTTGATTAAATTCGTACTTCATTGTGCGCTCCTCTGTTAACCAATTATAGTGTTTATATCTATTTCCTCGGCATCTGCCCAAAGCTTTTCTAACTTATAAAATGCTCTTGCCTCATTAGAAAACACATGAACAATTATGTCGTGACAATCAATAATCTTCCATTCATCGGAATCAGTGCCCTCAAGCCTTACATAAGGCACCTTACCAACGCCAAGCTGATATTCAACCTCATCAGCTAAGGTTTTAATTTGTGTGCTTGAATTACCTGTGCAAATTACAAAATAGTCAGCAATTATTGTCTTTTTGTCAATTTTTAAAAGCTTAATATCACCGGCAATTTTTGCATCAAGCACCTTTACCGCTGCGCAGGCGATTTCGTAGGAGGTTGCCTCCTTTAACTCGCCATCCTTTACATTATATATTGCTTCCATAGTTCCCTCCTAAGAAACCTTATTAAAAACATTTTTATTAATCAAAAAATAATTTCTTGCTTCGACAGTGTCACTGTCAATTTGCTTGCTCTCCTCAATGAGATTTTTAATAGTTAAGTCAAAGGACATTACCATTGTTTTCCTTAAAACCTCCAGCTTTTCCTCAAAGCTGTTGCATACCGCAATACTATCGTAAAAATATTTTCTTAAAGCCACACAGTCCTCAAATGTTCTGCCAACCTCAATATAATCAGCAAGATAAATAATTGCTTCAAACAAGGTCATACCGTGTCTGCCGGTAGTATGATAATATATTCCGCTATATACCAAGTCATCAATAAGGTCTTTACCAAAGCAGCGCCTTGCATATTCGCAGCCTGTTTTTGCATGCAAAAGCTTGGGAACAATATTGTCCATATCAAGCTTAATACCATACTCATTGCATAGCTTAATTTGCGCCTCAAGGGTGAAATCCTTAGTAATATCGTGCAAAAGTCCGGCAAAACCAAGCTTTTCGGCAAGCTCGGGCATAAATATCATACCTAATTCGTATGCTTCTTTAGCTACACCTAAGGTGTGCTTATATCGCTTTTCACATTCAAGTGACTTAACGGCACTTGCAAAAAAATCAAAATCGTACTTCATATTTTTATCCTTCAACATATAGCCGATGCTCTTTAACATACTCAGCAACCTCATTTGACAAAAAGCCATAATCACCAAATGCAACAGAATTTCTTATTTCAGTTGAAGAAACCTCTAAAACATTTGCGTCTAAAAATTCAACCCTTGCGCCGTATTTTGACTTATATTCATTAACCTTGTCATCAATTTTTGCTGATATTTCAGGCTCATCCTCGCGCCTTGCATACACAATGGTGGCATTTTCAAAAATGTATTTTGGGTTATACCATCTGTCCATTGTTAAAATCATATCTGTTCCGCAAAGGAAGTAAATATCGTCATATCCGTCCTCTTTAAGCTGACGGATTGTATCGGCAGTATAGCTTTTACCTTGGCGTTTAATTTCAATGTCAGAAACAACCACCTTATTTGACAAATTCTCAAAGGCAAGTCTTGACATACTCATCCTGTCCTCTGCGCTTGCATCGGAATGCATACATTTGTGGGGCGGACAGTAAACGGGAATTACAAATACTCGGTCAAAATTGTACTTTTCAATAAAAAATTTGCAAATTCCCACATGTCCAATGTGGGGCGGGTCAAAAGTACCGCCAAAAATTCCAATTTTCATCTTATCTTAGAAATATCGATTTTTCTGTTCTTCTCAATATCGGAAACACGGTACAGCACAATCTTGGTTCCAATTACCTGCACAACCTGTGCGCCGATGTTTTCAGCTATTTCAACTGATGCTTCCTTTGCAGAAAGGGGAGATGTTTCCAAAGCCTTAATTTTAATAAGCTCTCTTGCATTCAAAGCATTAAGAAGCTGTGCGCAAAGCTCATCGGTTATACCGCCCTTGCCGATTTGAAAAATCGTGTCAAGGTTAACTGCAAGGCTTTTTAAATATGCTCTTTGTTTACTGGTCATGATAGCACCTTCGATAATTTTTTTATAAAGCTTCTCATAGCTACGCCACGGTGGCTAACCTTATTCTTCTTTTCAAGCTCAACCTCGGCAAAGGTTTTACCAAACGGCTCATAATAGAACAGTGGGTCGTATCCAAATCCGCCGTCGCCATGTCTTTCGGTTAAAATCTTTCCGTAGCACTCTCCTCTTACAGTGAAATCCTTGGAGTGGTCGGGGAAAACACAGGCAATTGCGCAAACATATTTTGCACCACGGTCGCTCTCACCCTCCAGCTTTTCAAGCAAAAGGTCATTGTTCGCCTCATCGTCCCCACCCGAAAATCTTGCAGAAAACACACCGGGGGCACCCTTTAGCGCATCAACGCAAATGCCTGAATCATCAGCAATTCCGATATATCCCAAGCGTGCAGGTACAGAAGCCTTTGAAATAGCATTTTCCTCAAAGGTTCTGCCGTTTTCTTCAATTTCGCCGTAATATCCAATATCATCAAGGGACAAAACGGTAATGTCAAGGTCAGAAAGCTCCTTAAAGAAAGCCCTTAACTCGTGAATTTTGTTTTTATTTCTTGTCGCTAAAACTACCTTAATCATAATTACTCAAACAACGCATCTATAAAGTCGTCTGCGTTGAACTTCTCCATATCGTCAATTTGCTCACCAACGCCAATAAATTTAACGGGAATATCAAGCTCATTTTTAATTGAGAAAACAATTCCGCCCTTTGCAGTTCCGTCAAGCTTAGTCAAAACAATACCTGTAATGTCGGCGGCAGATTTAAACTCCTTGGCCTGGTTTACAGCGTTTTGACCTGTTGTGGAATCAAGCACTAGCAAAGTATCTCTTGTGCAGTCGGGAAGCTCCCTTGTAATTACTCTGTCGATCTTTGCAAGCTCATTCATAAGGTTTTTCTTATTATGAAGTCTTCCTGCAGTATCAATAATAAGCACATCCGCATTACGCTTTTTAGCAGCATTAATAGCATCAAAAACAACCGCGGCAGGGTCTGAGCCCTCGGTGTGCTTAATAAGATCAACACCTGCTCTGTCCGTCCAAACATTAAGCTGGTCAATAGCTGCGGCTCTAAATGTATCAGCCGCCGCAACAACAACCTTCTTATGCTGTTTCTTTAAAGCATATGAAATTTTACCGATTGATGTTGTTTTACCAACGCCGTTTACACCAATTACAAGAATAACAGTCATGCCATCACCAAAGGTAATCTCGCCACCCTCGCCAAGCATATCTCTCATAATTGCCTTCAATGATGCCTTAACATCCTCAGAGTCCTTAATTTTGTTTTCCTTAATTTCAGCTCTTAGCTTGGTTAGAATTTCATCAGTTGTGGTAGCACCCACATCTGCGCAAACCAATATTTCCTCAAGCTCCTCCATTAAGTCCTCATCTATTCGGCGCAAGCTTTTGAATAGTTCGGCAAAAGGCTTAAATAAAGCATTTTTAGTCTTTTGTAAGCCCCTTTTAAGCTTTTCAAAAAATGACATATTTTCTCCTTACTGTTTAGGGCCGTCACCCTTTAATATATTGTCCTTACCAACATCGTTTACATCCATTGTAAGAACCTTGGAAATACCCTTTTGCGGCATCGTTACACCATACAAGCGGTCAGCAATTTCCATAGTTCCACGACGGTGTGTAATAATGATAAACTGTGTTTGGTCTGAATATCTCTTAACATACTGACCAAACCTTGCAACGTTTACATCATCAAGCGCCGCCTCAATCTCGTCAAAGATGCAGAACGGAGTTGGGTTAACCTTCAAAATAGCAAACAAAAGTGCAATAGCAACAAACGCCTGCTCGCCACCGGAAAGGAGCATCAAGCTCTTAATAACCTTGCCCGGAGGCGCTGCCTTGATTTCAATACCGCAGTTAAGGATATCGTTTTCATCCTCCAATGAAAGCTCTGCGTGTCCGCCGCCAAACAGCTCCTTAAATACAATATTAAAGTTCTCGTTAATAGCGTGGAAGGCGGTAATAAAGGTTTCCTTCATTTTCGCTTCCATATCGGAAATAATCTTGGTTAAGTCCTCTTTAGCGGTATTCAAATCTGTTAATTGAGTATTGTAGTAGTCATATTTTTCCTTAACTTCCTTATACTCATCCATAGCATTTGGGTTTACCTGACCTAAAGCACGTAGCTTATTTCTGCATTCAACAGCAACAGCATGAACCTCTTTGCGGTTTTGCGCAGTAACCTCAGGATATCCAAGCTCAACAGCGGTTGAATATGTCAAGCCATAATCCTGATAAAGCTTATCAACCATATTATCGAATTGAATCTTCAGCTGCTCCAAGCTGCTCTTACTCTCAGAGTTGGAACGAATTACAAGCTCCTTTTTACTTACAATTTCCTTGTAGGTTTTATTAAGCTCTGTTCTCTTTTGCTCAATACCCGCAACCTGCTCAATCAAGGCATCTCTCTGCTCTTGAAGCATTGACTGTCTTTCCTGTGCCTGTGCATACAGTTTTCTGTTATTAGCTCTTTTCTCGCCCGATGATGAAACCGCTTCATTATATTGATCCATCTTGTTGTTACGGTCAGTAATGTCAGCTTCTATTTCATCAAGGCGCTCTTTTGCGTTAATAATTGCGGCAACCGCAGCCTCAATATCCTTGTTAATACCTGTTATGTCAATTTCCTTATTGACAATTTTTCTACCAAGTGCCTCAACCTCATTTTCGTCCTCGCCCTTAACCATGTCAAGGTCCATTCTCTTTTGAGAAATTTCAGCAATTTGTTCATTAATTTCTATCTGCTGCTTTTTAAGCTGCTCAACCTCGTTTTTGTTCTTTTCCTCCTCATCAAAAAGCTTTTTGGTGCTATCCTTTAGCCCCTCTATTTGATTTTTGGAAAACTCCATCTTTACAACCAAAGAATCGTACTCGGTCTTTTCATCCCTATAAATGGTATCGGTTAAGTCATATTGCTGCTTATCGGCAGATCGCAAAGAGGTTAATTCTCTTAATCTTTCTCCGAGCTTTTGTCCCTTTGACTTAATTTCGTCAATATTAACAAGAAGCTCAGTCTCTTCCTCCTCCATCCTCTTAATGTCAACGCTACGGGAAAGCATAGTGCCCTCCTGCTTTACAGAACCACCTGTGAAAGAACCGCCAACATTAATTACTTGACCGTCCAAGGTAACAACCTTAACTCTGTAGCTCTGCGCTTTTGCCATTTCGGTGGCATTGTCTATGTTATCAAAAACAAGAGTTCTGCCAAGCAAGGATGAAAAGATTTTTTCAAATTTAGTATCAAACCTAATAAGTGAATCAGCAACGCCAATGTAACCCTTAAATTTCTTGGCATTTTGCATTTCCTGTGTGGGATTTTGACCGCTTACTGAGCTGATTGGATAGAATGTAGCTCTACCTGCCTTGTTTTCCTTCAAGGCAAGGATACAGGCTTTTGCGGTTTTTTCATTATCAACAACTATGTGTTGAAGTCCCGCACCCAATGCGGTTTCAATTGCAGATATGTAACGGTCATCAACAGAAATTAATGTTGAAACAGGACCGTAAACTGTACCACAGCCTTCAATTTCACCGTTCTTATATGCGTTCATTACAAAGCCTACGCTCTTTGCATATCCCTCAAAAAGCTCCTCCATTGCGTTCAAAGCATTAATTCTTTCACGCAATGCAAGCTGCTTAGACTTAAGGATATTCATTTCCTCCTTCAAGGACTCGTAAAGCTCTGTCTTTTCTTCAATTTCGCTATTATACTTAGAAAGCTTTTCCTCTAACTCCGCAAGAGTGCTTTCATATTTTGCCAAAACCTTTGCCTGTGCGTCGGATTTTTCGGAAAGCTCGTCAAAATCAGCACGGTATTTTGCAATATCGTTGTTAATTTCTTCTTTTCTTTCGTCACCCGTAAACTGAGTATTCTCAAGAACAGAAAGCTTAACAACTATTTCGTTGCCACTCTGCTCAAGAGCCTTCATTTTTTGGAAGAGTCGCTCTTCCTCCTCTTCAGCCTCGGCAACCTTTAGGCTTAGCTTTTCTTTAGCATCTTCAAGCTCCGCCTTTTCGGCCTTGGTTTTAGATAGAAGCTCATTTATTCTGTCGTAATCAGCTTCCTTTTCCTTGATCTCGTTCTCGCAAAGCTCCTTCTTAGCGCGAATTTTCTCAAGCTCCTCAATTTGCGCACTTGAAGAAATCTTTGCGTGCTCAACATCGTTTTCCATAACGCTGAGCTCTCTGTCAAGGGTGCTTAATGTGGTAACGCAAGAGTTAATTTGGGTAAGGATATTTTCACTTTCCTTACGCGCATCAATCATCTGGTCATATAGCTTTGCATCCTGCGCCTCAAGCCTGCGGATAGAGTTGTCCGTTTCTTCAAGCTCCTCCTCGGACATTTGGAAAACCTTACCCTGCTTTTCTATATCAGCCTTTGTCTTTTGCGAATCATATATCCACAAAGAAACCTCAGCTTCCTTCCTTTTTTCAAAAAGCTCATGATACTTAATGGCCTTCTCTGCGGCATTTTTAAGAGGTCCTATACGGTTTGCATATTCGTTATAAATATCGAACACACGCTCCATATTAGCCTCGGTAGCCTTTAGCTTGCGCTCTGCATCCTCCTTTTGGTATCTGCTCTTGGCAATACCGGCAGCCTCCTCAAAGATGTTTCTTCTGTCCTCGCTCTTTTTGGAAATAATCTCGGCAATACGACCCTGACCGATAATAGAATATCCCTCACGACCAACACCTGTATTCATAAACAGCTCGTGAATGTCACGAAGTCTGCAAGGATTCTTGTTAATTAAATATTCACTCTCTCCCGCGCGGAAATAGCGGCGGGTAACTGTAATAGTATCATATGGACTGTTTATCCTGCCCTCCTCAGAGGAGTTATCAAAGGTAACGGAAACCTCAGCATAGCTCATTGGCTTGCGTACCTCAGTTCCAATAAAGATTACATCCTCCATCTTGGAACCGCGCAGGGTTTTTGTGGAAAGCTCACCAAGCACCCATCTCATAGCATCTGTAATATTTGACTTACCGCTTCCGTTTGGACCAACAATTACAGTTGCACCATCATCAAAATACAAGGTTGTCTTATCAGGGAAGGACTTAAAGCCTTGTAGCTCAAGTGACTTTAAACGCATGAGTTTTCCTCCTTTATCTCAAATTTAATAGTTTTATTTTCTAAAGTTGGATTTTCAATAGTCATTATTGACTTAAATCCAAACTTGTTTTTTAGTTTGCAAATGTTGCTTCTTTTATGCCCGATTACTTGGGACAATAATCCTTTGGGACATTCTATATGTAATACTTTGCCTGTCAATTCAGCAGTTAAACCGCTTTGTATTTCAATAGCTTCGCAAAGATCATCGTATATCATCCTGCTCTTAACCATTTCACCAACGGACGGTGAATTCGGTCCTGCCACATATGTGTCATCGGAATGTAAATTTTCGCTATCGCACAATCCAATCCTTATGCAATCAACACCGTTTTCATTAAACACCTTAAGCACCGCGGCGCATCTTTCCACCGCTTCATCAAGAGAAAGTGGCTTATATTCTCCGTTCAAGGTCAACTCCTCAAGCTCTGTTTGGCTAAACACAAGCGTTGGGTAAATCCTGCACGCGCCGGCGCCAAGACGGCATATTTCCTTGGCACAATACAACTCATCCTCTTTTGTAGCAGTCGGTAATCCAATCATCATCTGTCCAACAAAATTAAAGCCATTTTTCTTTAGTAGCCTTGCAGCACGCACGGTATCGCTTGAAGTGTGCCCTCTTTTTAAGTATCTTAAGACATCATCGTTCATCGATTGGATACCTAACTCGACATAGGAAATTGAATACCTTTTTAAAATTTCAATAATTTCCTCGGAAATGTAATCGGGTCGCGTGGACATCCTAATGCCGCAAACCAAGCCCTTATTTACATATCCCTGCGCCAAATCAAGTAGCCTTAGCATCAAGTCTCTATCAATGCCGGTGAATGAGCCACCGAAAAAAGCGATTTCACAGCTAACATCACTGCCAACAGTTGATAAAATATCATCAATAGTTTTCCGAACGCTTGACTCCTCAAATTTTACCGTACCCGAAATGTGCCTTTGATTACAGAAAATGCACTGATTGGGACAACCTAAATGCGGGATAAAAACAGGTATGTTTATATGCTTCATTTAACATCAAACAGAATAAGCGCTTCCTTTGCCGCATTCTGCTCCGCTTCTCTTTTGGTTTTACCTGTGCCCTTGCCAATTACATTTGAGTTAAGCCTTGCTTCAACCTCAAAGGTTTTTGCATGGTCTGGACCGTATTCATTTACGCAGATGTAACTGAGCTTGTCCTTACCAATAGCTTGGATAAACTGCTGCAAGGATGTCTTATAATCGTATGCCATCTCATCTTGAGAAGCGAACACAATTTCCTTTTCAATTAACGGAAGTAGAAAATCAGCAACTGTTTTCTTGGAATGGTTGGAATCCAAGTAAATAGCCGCCAAAAGGGCTTCAAAGGCATTTTCCAAAATTTTTGGGTTGCTGCGCCCTGTTTCCTCCTCACCCTTACCTAAGTAAAGATAAGCCCCTAAGTTAATTTCATTAGCCAAAGAAGCTAAGGAGCGTGAGCAAACAACGGATGCCCTAATCTTAGTCAAATCTCCTTCAGGCTTGTCCTTATACCTGTCGTAAATAAACTCACTAACAACAAGAGAAAGAACGCTGTCACCCAAGAATTCAAGCCTCTCATTGCACTGGCAAATCACCTTGCGTGCCTTTTGCTCATTTGCGTATGACGAATGAGTAAGTGCTGTCATAATTATGCTTTTATTCTTAAATGTGTATCCAATGCTTTTTTCAAGTCCTTCAATTGACAAGTTACCCATCGTCTCCTCCTTTATTGAACTGATTGACTAACCTTCTCGATAATATTTGATTTGCTATAGCTTATAGCCTGCGTTACAGCACTTGAAATGTTGTCCGCAGTACAGCTGCCGTGTGCCTTAATAACAGGCTTGGACAAGCCCAAAAGCGGCGCCCCACCATAGCTGGAGGAGCTAAACAGCTTTTTTAGTCCCTTTAACTGATCCTTAACAAGCAGGTAAGATAGCTTTGTTTTTACATTAGTCGTAAATAAAGACTTCAAGGTTGAGAACATAAATGTTCCCATACCCTCTGCAAGCTTCAAAGCAATATTACCTGTAAAGCCATCGGTAATTAAAACATCACAGGGTGAGTTTGGAATTTCCCTTGATTCAACATTACCAACAAAATTAATATACTTATTTTCCTTTAAGAGCTGGTGCGCAGCTTGCATAGTCGGAGTGCCCTTATGCTCCTCTGTGCCATTGTTGAGCAAGCCTACCTTAGGGTTTTCAACGCCAAGCACCTCGCTTACATAAGCCGACCCAACTATTGCCCACTGGTTAAGTATATCCTCAGTAACCGTTGGATTAGCACCTGAGTCAAGCAATAAAATCGGTCTGTCAAACGGCATTATGCTTGCAATTGCACTTCTTCTAATACCTTTAATCTTTCTAACAATTAGGGTAGAAGCAGCATGCAAAGCTCCTGTGCTGCCTGCGCTGATAAACGCATCAGTGCCGCCATCCTTTAAAAGCTTTAATCCAATAGCCATTGAGCAATTATTCTTTTCCTTCATTACGACCATTGGGTCGTCCTCCATTGTTACAACAACATCTGTATGTATCGTAGTAACATTTTGAGGCTGGGTAACGCCAAGCTGACTAAAGCAATCAGCAATTTGCTTTTCATCGCCAATTAAGATAATCTCAGTATCCTTTTCTCTTTCAGCGGCAATATTTACGCCCTTAACAATTTCAAAAGGAGCGTTATCTCCGCCCATTGCGTCTATTGCAATTCTCATTTAAGTATTTCACCTTTCAACAAATCAACGGTATCAAGGGCTCTTTTGGCAATTGCTTCATTTCTTGCCTTTTTTCCGCCCTTTACCTTATATTCTAGTGGCGCAACTATTCCAAAATTAGCATTCATAGGCTGAAAATTGCCTGAATATCCGCCATTGTTTACAAAATGGGAAAGCGCGCCAATTACTGTTTTATCTGAAAAGTCTATTTCTTCCATATCTCTTAAGCGTCTTGATGCGTTAACTCCCGCCACAAAGCCGGAGGACGCAGACTCAATATATCCCTCAACGCCTGTCATCTGTCCCGCAAAATAGATGTTGGGATTGGTCTTTAATGAATAATGGTGTGAAAGATATTTCGGTGAATCAAGATAAGTGTTTCTGTGCATAACGCCGTATCGTAAAAATGTTGCATTCTCAAGACCCGGTATTAATGAAAACACCCTTTTTTGCTCAGAAAATGTTAAATGGGTTTGGAAGCCCACCAAATTATACATTGTGCCAGCCTTGTTTTCTTTTCTTAGCTGAACAACTGCATAATATGTTTCACGTGTAACAGGATTTTCTATGCCCACAGGCTTTAGAGGACCGAAAAGAAGTGTATCGAAGCCGCGCTTCGCCATAACCTCAACAGGCATACAGCCTTCAAAAACAGTTAGCTTCTGCGAATTTTTATCAAATTCGTAAAGCTCTGCCTCCTTTGCCTCAACCAACGCATTGTAAAATACCCTATACTCGTCCTCATTCATCGGGCAATTGATATAGTCAGCATCTCCCTTATTGTATCTTGATGCAAAGAAAGCCTTAGTCATATCTATTGAATCAAAATCTACAATAGGTGCGGCTGCATCGAAAAAATGTAAGCCCGAAAGCCCAAGATTTTCACTAATAAACTTAGACATAGCATCAGATGTCAAGGGACCCGTAGCAATAACAGTAATTTCGTCAGGGTTTACCGAAGCTACCTCTTCCGAAATTACGGTTATATTTGGATGGGACTTAACCTTTTCGGTTATATATTTTGAAAACTGCTCTCTGTCAACCGCCAATGCGGAGCCTGCAGGAACCTTTGTATTGTCTGCTGCCTCCATAATTATTGAATTAAGCGACCTAAGCTCCGCCTTTAAAACTCCAATAGCATTTGAAAGCTCATCGGAGCGCAATGAGTTTGAGCAAACAAGCTCAGCAAAATCCTCATTATGATGGGCAGGGGTGTACTTGATTGGCTTCATTTCATAGAGATTAACCTTAACCCCACGAATAGCCGCTTGATACGCTGCCTCGCAGCCGGCCAAGCCTGCACCGATGACATTAATGTGATTATTTGTTTTCATCTTTTAATTCCATCTTGTATCCGCACTCTTTGTTGTGGCAATACAAATAGTGTTGGATTCTGTTTTTCTTTTCCAAAAGCATACCGCCGCAGGTAGGACAGATTTTGTCAGTAGGAGTGTCCCATGTGGAAAAATCACACTGCGGATATCTTGTGCAGCTATAGAATTGCTTTTTGCTCTTTGTCTGCTTTTTAACAATTTCAGCACCGCACTTTGGACATTTCTGCTCTGTTTTGCCCTCAATGGTTTTTGTGTTCTTACATTTTGGATAATTTGCGCAGGCATAAAAATCGCCATATCTGCCCTTGCGAAGTATCATATCAGAGCCACAAAGCTCACATTTGAATTCAGCCTTTTCAACAGGCTTACTTTCGGCAATTTTTCCGTCCTTATCAAGAGTTTTTGTATTCTTACACTTTGGATAGTTAGGGCAAGCGGCAAATTTGCCGAACCTACCGTTCTTAATAATCATTTTACTACCGCAAAGCTCGCAGATAATGTCGGTTTCCTCAACAGGAACCTCAACACTCTCGTTCTTTAAGTTGTCAGCTGCCTTGTCAAGCTCCTTCTTAAAATCCTTATAAAATCCATCAAGTACTGTTTCTAAGGCAACCTTGCCGCTTTCAATTGTGTCAAGATTATTTTCCATATTGGCTGTGAACTTGTAGTTAAGAATATCGGGGAAATGCTCTGCCATAATTTTAGTGATAATTTCGCCAAGCTGGGTTGGCACCAAAAATCTACCGTCACGGCTAACATAACCTCTTGAAAGGATAACGGTAATGATAGGAGTATAAGTGCTTGGACGGCCAATGCCCTTTTCCTCCAAGAACTTAATCAAGGAAGCCTCATCATATCGTAGCGGCGGCTCCGTAAAATGCTGTACCGCATTTACATTATTACCGTCAAATCCCTCTTTAACCGAAAGCTCGGGAAGCTTGTTGTTCTTATCGAAGCTGAATTGCTCCTCGTCGCTTGTGCTTGTGCTTTCATTATATTCGGTATAAATGGCAGTATAGCCCTTAAACCTAACTGTATAACCGCTTGCACGGAAAATATGACCGCTATTTTCAAAATCGGCAACAACCGTGTCAACAACAGCAGATGACATTTGGCTAGCCAAAAATCTATCCCAAATAAGCTTATACAGCTTGAACTGATCGTTTGTCAAATGCTTTTTAATAAGTGAGGGCTCAAAGCCAACCTTAGACGGTCTTATTGCCTCGTGGGCATCCTGCGCATTGGACTTTGTTTTATATACTCTTGGCTTTTCAGGTCTATAATCCTTACCGTACTTTTCTTCGATATATTCCCTTGCGGACACCTGTGCCTCTTGAGAAACTCTTAAAGAGTCAGTACGCATATAGGTAATCAAGCCGTGAACACCGCCAAACTCAGAACCAAGATTAACACCTTCATATAGCTCCTGTGCAATCTTCATTGTCCTTTGTGACTGGAAGTTTAACTTTCTTGACGCCTCCTGCTGAAGGGTTGATGTGATAAACGGAGGTTGTGGCGCGCGGCGCTTAACGCCTGTCTTAATATCGTCAACCACAAAGCTCTTACCGTTTACATCAGCAAGAATTTTGTCCGCCTGTGCCTTATTTTCTATTTTAAGCCTTTTATCCTTCCCGCCATAATAATGAACCAAAAGCTGTTTATTTTGATTTTTTAATTCGGCAGTTATTGTCCAGTACTCTTGAGGAACAAAGCTCTTAATTTCCTCTTCCCTGTCCACAATTATCTTTGTGGCAACAGACTGTACGCGTCCTGCTGACAAGCCGCTTTTAACGGTTTTCCACAAGAAAGGGCTGATTTGATAGCCAACAATTCTATCAAGAATTCTTCTTGCCTGCTGTGAATTAACAAGATTCATATCAATGCTTCTTGGGTGCTTAATAGCCTCCTTAACCGCACTCTTTGTAATCTCGTTAAAGGTCACACGCTTCGCTTTTTTAGCATCGTCGCCCAAAATTGCGGCAAGATGCCAAGATATTGCCTCGCCCTCACGGTCAGGGTCAGTTGCGAAAAATATTTTATCTGCATTTTTCGCTTCCTTACGAAGCTCCTTAATTAAATCTCCCTTGCCCCTTATGTTGATGTAGTGTGGGGCAAAGCCGTTATCTATATCAATACCGAGAGTCGACTTTGGCAGATCCCTTACGTGACCTACTGATGCTATAACTTTATAGTTGGAGCCAAGATAGCTCTTCACAGCTCCGATTTTACCCGGTGACTCAAGTATTACAAGATTATTTGCCATTGTTAAATCCTTTCGCTATTTCTTTATGTAAAAGCCTCCGGGAGCACTTTCAATAGCTCCCTTTATCTCAAGCATCGTAATGATAGACGCAAGCTCTGAAACTTCAATGTCAATTTTAGACATACTGTCAAGTGAAGCGGGCTTGCCAAATTCCATTGAATCATAAACAAGCTTTTCCCTTTCATCAAGACAGGAGCTGTCAAAGGCAGGCGCACTTTCCTTTTTAACAGTTTCTTTTGAAGAAATTGTTGTTTTTAAATTTGCATAAAAGCTGCTCTCTGAAAAATTGTTGGAAGCAACCTTATTTGTGTTTCTTAAATCAGGTTTAAGCTTAGATGCAGGCAAATTTATACCTGTATAAGCATCCATATATTGCTCAAGCACATCAATTGCTTCGGTTGCAACCTTAGCGCCCTCGCTAATCAAGCGGTTAGTGCCCTTTGAAGCAAAGCTATTAACGGGTCCGGGATATGCAAACAAATCCTTACCCTGCTCAAGCGCCAGCCTTGCAGTAATTAAAGCACCGCTATTTATATCAGCCTCCACAACAACAGTGGCAACAGATAAGGCACTGATAATTCTGTTTCTTATCGGAAAGTTAGTGCCAAGTGGCGGTGTTTTCGGCGGATATTCGGTAATCACCGCGCCAACGCGTGCAATCTTTTCAAACAAAAGCACATTTTCCTTTGGATAAACAACATCAATGCCGCATCCCAAAACCGCAACGGAGGATCCGCCCGCATATAATGCACCCTTTTGCGCAACGCTATCTATTCCCTTTGCGCCACCGCTGACAACAACGGCGCCGCCCTTAGCAAGACCGTACCCGAGATTATAAGCATTCCTCTGCCCTTCCACGGTCAATTTTCGTGTGCCGACAACGGAAATACACAGCTCGTTTTCAAAATCGGGTAGCTTGCCCCTGCAGTATAAAACCGCAGGATATTTTTCAATTGCTCTTAACGGCACAGGGTAGCTTTCGTCCGAAGGGGTAATAATATCAACCCCATAGTAGTCACACCAATCCATAATTTCATGTGCGTGGTCGAGATTTTTGTCAAGCAGCCTCCTCTTTTGGTGGCTGGCAAGCCAAGAAATGCTATCAACATCGGCATCGTCGCAATCATAAATTTTAGCAACACTTCCAAAATGTAAATAAAGCTTGTGATATATGGATGAGCCTGCACCAAAATGGAGAGAAAGCCACAGCCAAATCTCTTTATCTAACATATTTTACCTCCGCACAATAAAATTTCTCTATATTATAATATCATTTTGTGCCCGAAATGTCAATATTATATTATAAATAATTATATTATAGTTTAAAAAGCTCCCACATAAGAATTGCAGAAGCGATAGATGCATTTAATGACTCTGTATTATCACACATAGGAATAAACAAGGTTTCATTGGAAATGTTTATTATTTCATCACTAACACCGTGCCCCTCGTTACCAACAACAAACACATCTTTTCTGTTAACTTCGCAGTTGCCAAGCCTAAGAGAATTTTCCTTTAAGGTTGTGGAAATTACCCTTCTTCCTTGTTCCTTTAAGGTCTCAACCGTCTTTTTCACATCCGAAACAATATCAATTCTTAACTTAAAGGCTGCACCCATAGAGGCGCGCATTACCTTTTGGGAGTATATATCAGCGCAATCAGAAGACAAAATCACTCTATCAATTCCAAAGGCAGCAGCATTTCTGAGTATAGTACCCATATTTCCGGGGTCACGAATTGATTCAAAAGCCATAACCCGTTCATTTTCATCGACCTTTTCCACAAAATCAACGCTTTTTATATTCTTTAAAAATCCGCAAACAGTAATAATCCCTTGGGGAGCATTTTCCTCGGTAAGCTTAGAAAACGCTGAATCCAAGGCGCAGACAACCTGCACTCCGCCAACTTGCAAATTCTTAATTAAATCAACAATTTCGCAATCAAGAGATGCATCCTCTTTTATGATAATAAACTTAATATCAGCGCCAAAATTTAGCGCCTCCTTAAACAATTTTACCCCGTCGAGTGTAAATAATTCCTCTTCTTTTCTGCTTTTTTTATTAAGTAGCTTAGTAATTTTGACAATGGTTCCATTTGTTCTGCTACTAATACAATCAACATTAAAAATTTTTGAATTCATTTTCTACCTCAAAGTATAAATTTTAAAAAAACTCGGCAAAAAGCCGAGTTTAATTTTGATTATAGAGCTGCCTTTGCCTTTTCTGCAAGTGCTGCAAAAGCTTCCTTATCGGAAACAGCAAGCTCAGCAAGCATCTTTCTGTTAAGATCGATACCAGCAAGCTTCAAGCCGTGCATAAGTGTAGAATAGTTCATTCCACAAACCTTTGCCTGTGCGGAAATTCTTGTAATCCAAAGAGAACGGAAGTCTCTCTTCTTCATCTTACGGCCGGCGAAAGCGTAGTTACCGCTCTTCAATACAGCCTGCTTAGCCATCTTGAAGTGCTTGCTCTTAGCGCCCCAGTAGCCCTTTGCCATCTTTAAAACTTTATTTCTTCTTTTACGTGCCATCATAGCACCCTTAACTCTTGCCATCTTAAAAATCCTCCTTAGTTAGTGTTTCACTCTATTATTGATTGATAAGCTTCTTGATTGTTGGAGCCATGCTCTCGCTTAAATAAGAACCGGAACGAAGATTTCTCTTACGCTTAGCGGTCTTTAAACCGAGGTTGTGGCGGTGCTGTGCGTGAAACATCTTTACCTTGCCTGTGCCGGTCAAAGAGAATCTTTTGCTTGAAGCCTTATGTGTTTTGATCTTTCCCATGATATTAAATTCCTTTCATGTTAAGTTTATTTATCTTATTTTTTGTTTGGTGAAATAACAACAGACATTCTTCTGCCCTCAATGGAAGGAGCCTTATCTGTGCTACCGTATTCGGAGCAAAGCCCGATAAATTTTTCTATGATTTCTACGCCAACCTCGGTATGAGCCATTTGTCTGCCCTTAAATGCAAGAACAACCCTAACCTTGTCACCGTTCTTTAAGAAACGGATTGCGTTGTTTGCCTTTGTATTAAAGTCGTGTGTGTCGATAGTACAAGAAAGCTGAACCTCTTTAACATTAACAACCTGTTGCTTTTTCTTAGCTTCCTTCTCTCTCTTATCACGGTCATAGCGATACTTGCCATAATCCATAATACGGCACACGGGCGGTGTTGCGGAAGGAGCAATGAGAACAAGGTCAAGTCCCAAAGAATAAGCCTTTTCCAAAGCTACATCAGAGGACATAACGCCAAGCTGCTCGCCACTGTCGGTTACAACTCTAACCTCTTTTAGTCTAATATCTTCGTTAATAGACATTTCTTTTGCGTTGCTAATAAGTAAGCACCTCCAATTAATCCAAAAGCATTGAATTATCACAAAAAATAAAAATTGTGCGAAAGACATAAAAGTCTCCGCACAATAACAAAATTATCTCAAAGATAGTAAGTTATTAACCACAAATGCCCCTGCATTTAGGTGAGAACGGAGAGTTCTACTTCTTTTTGCCTTGACATTTTAACACATAAATCACGCTTTGTCAATAGTAATTTTCAAAAAATTTCAAAAATTCTTTCAGGCACCGCCAAAGAAATAATGACGGTGCCTAAAAAGACTATTTTTTAATCACATAGTTGGTTTTTAAAATGTGTTTAATCAGGCGGGTAGCGCAAAGCTGTGCCTCTTCCTTTTTAACCTTTCCGCTTTCCAAGCCCTCGATTATGTTCTTTCTAAATCTGCCCGGCATAATCAAGTCGTTGCAAGCGTGGACATGCTCACAAGGATCGGGACATGGATTCCAGTCGGTCATTACAATACCATCATAATCCCATTCGCCCCTTAAAATTCCCATCAAAAGGTCATAGTTTGTAGAAGCAAAGGTGCCGTTAATTTTGTTGTAAGCAGTCATAATTGCGTGTGGGTGACCCTCCTCAACTGCAATCTTAAAGCCCTTAAGATAGATTTCTCTTAATGCTCTTTCGCTTGCCTGTGAGTCAGAAACACCGCGCTCGTACTCAATATTGTTACAAGCAAAGTGCTTAACTGTTGTATATCTGCCTGTGGGCTCGGCATCCTCATTATACTGAACACCGATTGTGATATAAGCGCCTATTTTACCTGAAATTATCGGATCCTCGGAAAGATATTCAAAGTTTCTTCCGTTCAATGGGTTTCTGTGAATATTGATGCCCGGAGCAAGCCAGCCTTCAATATCACTAAGCTCCAAGTCGGCGCATACGCACTCACCAAAGCGCCTTGCAGCCTCCAAATCCCAGGAGTTTGCCAAGCAAGTGCCGGACGGATATGCAACAACAGCTCTTGAAAGCACCGTATCTGTTTCGATAGGTGTAGTAAATATAGCAAGACGAACACCTGCAGGACCGTCAGCACAAGCATTTACAGGAATAGCATATTTCTCGCTTGACCACATTTCACCTGCGGCACCGCGCACCTTGATTGCCATACTACCAACATTTGCGTTGGCATTTGAGCCCTCGTAAATAACGCCGTTTAGTATGTCGGCAAGCTCCTCATTTGAGAACTGCGCAACGACATCCTCTGCGGTGGCTTTTCCGCTTGCCACATCCTCAAGAGTGTAAAAATTATTGTCCTTTGGTGTAAGAAGCTTTGGAGGGTTGTTCTCTATTAAGCTATGTACGGTTGTTTCAACAGAATCACAATCAAACTCAAGCACCTTGGCATTTTGCTTTTCGTTGCCTTCATTATCGTATGAATATGGGGTTGCGCCCTTATTTGATATAAGCTTAAGCTCATTTTGGGGAGTCAATCTGTTAGTAACCACATCGCAAACAACCTCTTTTGCAAGGTTAATTGCACAAGCTATGCTTGTATTTCTTGAGGAATTACCAACCCTTACATAATACCTGCCCGCTTCAAGGATAAAGCTTGACCTTTCCTCATCGTATGATGCCATTTCCGTCATATCAAAGGACAGCAAAAGCTCACAGCCTTCATTTGGCGCAAGAACATCGGTTTTTGCATATGTGCAAAGCTCCTGATATGGCTTTTCCAGCTTTACCTCAGGTGCTGATAAATAGCACTGAATAACCTCTCTGCCGCTGAATTTACCAATATTCTTTACTTTTACGGTAATATCTACAATTTGACCGTCGAGAGAAACTTCTGCAACCTCGCTTGAAAAATCCGTGTAAGACAAGCCGTAGCCAAATGGGTATCTTGGCTCAACACCAAATGTGTCAAAGTATCTATATCCTACATAAATACCCTCATTATAAGGAACCTCTTTTGTAGTAATTCCTTCTTTTGTTGGATAGTCCTCATACTTATATGCCCAAGTTGTAGTAAGCTTACCGCTTGGGGAAACCTTGCCACTAAGGATATCGGCAACGGCGTATCCAAACATCTCACCGCCCAAGGAAACATCAACAATCGCATCTATCTTACAATCATCTATTGCTCTTAAGTCAAGTGGTCCGCAGGTGTTAAGTAACAAGATTGTTTGCTCAAAGCTTTCGGAAACATTTTTTACAAGCTCAACCTCTGTACTGTGGAGTTTAAAATATCCCTCTTCATCCTTTAAGTCAAAGGCTTCTCCGCTATTTCTTCCTAATGTAATTACCGCAACATCAGACTTTTTAGATGATGCCTTAATCAAGGATAAATCAACATTAATTTCATCCTGTCTCCAGGTCCACTCATCCCAGCTTCTGTTCATTAGCCTTTGGTCGGGCAGTGCGTTAACATACTCTTGGCAAACAGCCTCTATCTCGTTGTTTAGCTTGTAGCCTGCTTTCTTTAGGCAATCATTAATTTGTGAAATTGTTTGTGCCATCATATCACCGGAGCCCCAACCAAGTCTAAAGCACCTGTATGAGGATATACCGAACAACGCAATCTCCTTATTCAAATCAATCGGTAATGCATTGTTTTCGTTTTTAAGCAGCACCATACCGTTAGCAGCGGCACCGCGCGCAAATTCTAATTTTTCCTGTCTTGTCATAAAAACTCCTAATTCTTTATTTCTTGCTTTTTAAAAGGTATGAATGTAGCTGCGGCAAATACAACTATCCAGAATACTAAGTTTGCAATTCCTGCCCAAACGCTTAAATCTTCTGACAATGCAAAGTATGCCACATTGGTAATATCACTAATTTGTCCAATATAATACGTGGAAAGCATATACTCAAGCTTACTGCTTGCAAACATCTCCAAATCATAATATACAAACGGTGTGAACTTAGGACCTGTACTGCTTATTAGCATAATCAAAATTGCTCCAATTGCGGACATAACCAGATCTGCAATTATACCAACTACTATCGAAAGCGCGCCCTTCTTGCTAAGTGATGCTAACATAAACGTTAGTGTTACTATGAAGGCAACCCTAATATTTGCAAGAATAACAACGGCTAATGTGTTAAATATCTGCGGTATTTCTGAAACTATTCCGTTTTCAACCGTTAGCATCGGTGCAAACAAATCGCCCACACCGTTTGTTATCATAACGGCAATAAAGGTGATTAATAGGTTCACAATATTCAAAGCAACTGCAAAAAATGCAACGGTTGCATATTTCGAAAGCAGTATCTTATTTCTGCTGTGTGGTCGCACAAACAAAAGCCTTGATGTTCCGCTTGAAAACTCATTTGAAACTATCAGCGCCGCAAGCACAATCAAAAAATACATAATAAACTGTATATTTGATGTTAAAATTGAAATAAACTGTCCCTTAGAGGACGAAGACTGAGCGGATTGAGTAGGTATATCATTTTTTACAGAGTATTCCAAGGCATAAACCGCATCAACCTTGTCATTTATATCCTGCTTCCACTCCTCGATATACTCCTCATATGTATCTGTAGGGCGGAGAAAAGAAAAAGTAGAGTCGAACTCAGTTTCCGACATCGGAGGTTTAACCCCAACCAAATCGGATGTTATTTGGTATGAAATCATGGCTGAGTTATACTCCCAACCGTTATATTCGAGCTTTCTTTCAATTAATTCCTCAAAAATATTCAAGGAAAGCTTTCCTGCCTCTAATGTTTTTTCATAAATAAGAATTTCGTATTCATATTCATTTTTCAAAAGATTGCTTGCCTTATACTGACCCAACGCAACCTCAATTTCCTTGATATTATTGGACAAGGTTTTTGAAATCTGCTTGTAGTAATCGGTAACCTGAGAAGACTCAAAAAGCTTTTCATACTCTAACCTTTCTTTATGATACCTATTGTATAAAAGGCTATAATCAAGCTCTTCCTCATCAAGCATAGGTAAATAGTAACCAAAGCTTGTTTTTCTCAAATCATCAAACGAGACAATATTCTCCTTAAGCAGTTCAAATGCCTTTTCAGCCATACACAAGGCCTCATAATCTTGATACATGGTATTATACTGCCACGAGGAATAGCTTAAATCGTGCTTTTCAAGCTGCTTTAAGCATTCTATTCTAACAGATATATACGCTTTGTCAAATTCATCATCCTGTGATTCCAAGTTTTTTTCAAGATCGTAAATATCATCTTCAACATCACCGTCAAATATCACCTCAAAGCCATCAGCAAAGGAGCCAAGAGCAAACTGAAGGATTGGAAGGATAACGAATGAGACGGCAAGAATTATCAAAAGCACCTTATACGATGTTTGGGCAAAAGCCTTGATTATTTCATTCTTTACTAATTTTGCAAAGCTCTTCATATCTTACTGCCTCCCGACTCATTTACCATCTCAATAAATGCATCCTCAAGGGTTCGCTCAATTGGAGCAAAGGAATTAAAATGAACATCACGCTTAACAAGCTCAAATATTATTTCGTCTTTGTTATCGCCAATAGATATTTCAAAAGCGCCCTCAAACGTTAAGCGATAAGGAATTTCCTTTTCTTTAAAGAAGGCTTCAGCCGTCTGGCAATTGTCAACAGATATTTTATAATTATATCCTTGCTTGTCTCCGTCAACTTCTCCGTTTCTTATTTCTTCAATTGTTTTAATGCCGATTACCTTTCCGGAGTTTATAACCGCGACCCTGTCACAAAAGGCATCAAGCTCCGCCAATAAATGGCTTGAAATCAATACAGAAACACCTTTTTCGTGCGCCAAATAAACCAAGAACTCTCTAAATTGTTTAATTCCCTCGGGGTCAAGCCCGTTTGTAGGCTCGTCAAGCACCAAAATTCTTGGCGAATGAATTATAGCCTGCGCAATGCCAAGACGCTGTCGCATACCTAAGGAGTATCTTGAAACCTTTTCATCAATACGATTTTTCAGACCAACCGACTCAATCGCCCATTCCACAGTTTCAGGCTTTATATCATCATACATTCTGTAGCATTGCATAAGATTCTCTCTGCCGGACAGATATTTGTATAACTCCGGGTTTTCGATAATAGCCCCTACATTACGTATCGCCTTCTCAAAATTTTTACTGATATCATATCCGCAAATTTCCACACTACCACGGTCAATGCCAAGAAGCCCCAACGCAAGCTTGATAGTGGTTGTTTTTCCTGAACCGTTAGGACCCAAAAGTCCAAAAATTTCGCCTTTATAGACATCAAAGCTAACACCCTTCAATACCGTTTTGTTCCCAAAGGATTTATACAAATTTTTAACGGAAAGCACAGGGGTTTTTTCAGAAGACGAGTTTTCATTCATCAAAATGCCATCCATAGAAAGCCTCCTTCGAATTTCTTATTATAATATTAACACAAAAAATGGAAATAGTCAATAAAATAATGCGTGCAAAAGCTTTGCACGCATTATTTTTTATTTTTTAGGATAGCTATCCTTCAAGCCAACAATTCTATTGTAAGTGTTTGGATGCTTTGAATCCTTGCAATAGTATCCGTTTCTTACAAACTGGAACTTCTCGCCGGGTTCCACATCTGCCATACACTTCTCAACAAGAGCGTTTTCCACCTTAACCAAGGAGGTTGGGTTGAGATAGTCATTATATGTCTTATCCTCGGGAATATCGCTCAAATTCTCTGTTGTAAACAGCTTATCGTAAAGCATAAGGTCAACCTTTTCGGCATTTTGTGCGCTGAGCCAATGTATTGTGCCCTTAATCTTACGGCCGTCCACAGGGTTGCCGTTGCCAGACTCTAAGTCAGCAGTACACCTAATTTCAACTACTTCACCGTTTTCATCCTTAATTACTTCATTGCACTTAACAATGTATGCACCCATCAAGCGAACCTCACCGTCGGGCTTCATACGGAAGAACTTTGGCGGAGGAACCTCCTCAAAGTCACTTCTGTCAATATAGATTTCACGGGTGAACATAACATTTCTTGTTCCGGCATTTTCATCATTGGGATTGTTGGAAACAGGGAAATATTCAACCTTATCCTCATCATAGTTTGTGATAACAACCTTTATTGGATTGGAAACACAAATTCTTCTCTGGGCTGTCAAATTAAGCTCTTCTCTTATACAATGCTCCAAAAGCTCAATATCAACAATGCTATAAGCCTTAGCAACACCCGCGCGGCTAACAAAGTCAATAATTGAAGCAGGGGTGTAGCCACGGCGCCTTAAGCCGCAAAGGGTAGGCATTCTTGGGTCGTCCCAGCCATCAACCATATTGTTTTCTACAAGGTATCTTAAATATCTCTTACTCATAACCGTGTAGGTTACGTTAAGTCTTGCAAACTCTCTCTGCTTGGGCTTGTTTTCAAAGCCGATGTTATCAACAACCCACTCATAAAGTGGACGGTGATTTTCAAATTCAAGGGAGCAAAGTGAGTGTGTAATACCCTCTATTGCGTCTTGAATTGGGTGTGCATAGTCATACAAGGGGTAGATACACCACTTATCCCCCTGTCTATGGTGATGCGCCCTTAAAATTCTGTAAATTGCAGGGTCACGCATATTAATGTTAGGGGATGACATATCAATCTTAGCGCGCAAGGTCTTAGATCCATCTGGAAACTCACCGTTTTTCATTCTTTCAAACAAATCAAGGTTTTCCTCAATGCTTCTATCTCTATATGGGCTGTTTTTACCCGGCTGAGTAAGAGTGCCTCTATACTCCTTCATTTCCTCTGCGGAAAGGTCGCAAACATACGCCTTCCCCTCTTTAATAAGCTTTACAGCAAACTCGTAGCACTTATCAAAATAGTCAGAGCCGTAATAAACACCGCCTGTTGGCTCAGCGCCCAACCACTTAAGGTCCTCATATATGCTGTTTACATACTCGGTGTCCTCTTTAGAAGGGTTTGTGTCATCATATCTTAGATTGAACTCGCCACCGTACTTTTTAGCAGTTTGCGCATTAATCCAAATAGCCTTGGCGCTACCGATGTGAAGATAACCGTTTGGCTCGGGTGGAAAACGGGTATGAATTTTCCTTGAAAAACCGTTAGCTAAATCCTCATCAATAATATCATGTATAAAATTTGAACTCATTTCTTCCATAAGTTAACCTCTCAAAGCGATTTAATCATATCGTTAATTCTCTTTGCCACAGTCTCGTATCCCAAAATCTGCATAACACTGTACATATCGGGGGAATTGAGCTTGCCTGTAACCGCAATTCTAATAAACATGCTGATATCCGAAACATTACCCTTGTATGCTTCGGGGTTTTGCTTGTATGCCTTCATATCCGAGGCATATCCAAGCATATCGGCAATATCCTTAATCTTGTCAAACCAAGCATTAGAGTCATCAGCCATGTCGAAGGTTTTTAAAAACTCCTCAAGAGTAAGCTTAATATCAGCCTTGCTGAATTTTTCATCATAAGCATCGGTTACTGCAAACAGCTTATCATAGAACAGGCTAATATATCCCCTAACATCGCCCCAAAGAGCAATATCCTTTCTTGGCTTCTTGCCGCCTCTACCGATGGCAAAAATTGACTTAGTATATTCGGGGTTGGCGGACATTTGCTCGTAAAGCTCAGGGTCGAAATCCTTTGCCCACTGACTTGAAAGCTCGTACACCTTCTCTTTTGTCATTCTTGAAATTACATTCTTTGAAACATCGTTTAGCTTTGCAAAATCAAAAAGGCAGCCTGAGGTTGACATTTTCTTAATATTGAACGGGAATCTTGTGTATGGCAAATCGGGATTTTGCATATGCCACTCCTCATAGTTAGAGTTAAGGAGAGTCATAACATATTCGCAAACCGCCTCGGGGCAATATCCCATAGATGTATAGTCGTCCATATTTGCGCCCATATCACGCTTTGAAAGCTTTTTCTTGTTTCCGTTTTCATCAATACGCATAATTTGAGCTATATGCATATACTTTGGAAGCTTGAAGCCTAAGAATTGGAAAAGCTGAATGTGCTTTGCCAAGCTTGGGAGCCACTCCTCACCGCGGATAACATGGGTTGTGCCCATCAAATGGTCATCAACTGCGTGTGCAAAGTGGTATGTTGGAATACCGTCAGACTTAAGGAGAACAAAATCCTCATCATTTTCGGGTATCTCAAGTGTGCCCTTTACAAGGTCGGTAAATTTAATTTTCTTTTCGGGATCACCATTTGCAAGAATTCTTAAAACAAATGGATGTCCTGCTTTTAGATGCTCCTCAACCTCTTCAATTGTGAAATTGCGTCTTGCAAGCATCTCAGCGCGCTTGGCCTCAGCCTCTGCAAGCCAGTCGGTATTTTTAATTTCTTCCTTCTTGTTTACTGCGTGAAGCTCATCAAGCTCCTCCTCGGTAGTAAAGCAAGGGTACGCCTTTCCTTCTCTTACAAGCTGCTTTGCATAAACTTGATAAATAGGACCGCGAAGGCTCTGCTTATACGGACCGTAATTTCCACAATCGGAAATTTTGCCATCCTCATCAAGAATAGCTCCTTCATCAAAATTAATACCGTATTTGGCAAGAGTTTTAATTAGTCCCTCTGCTGCACCCTCAACCTCACGCTTTGCATCCGTATCCTCAATACGAAGATAAAAGACGCCGCCTGATTGGTGCGCAAGCCTTTCTCCGACTGTAGAAGGAAATAGACCGCCAAAGTGAACAAAGCCTGTTGGGCTTGGTGCAAACCTTGTAACCTTTGCTCCTTCAGGAAGCTGTCGGGGTGGATATTTAGCCTCAACATCGTGAGGAAGCTCAGTTATTTGAGGAAAAAGTAACTCAGCAAGATAATTATAATCCATATTACACCTCATAAAGTTTAATATCTAAAATATTATAACACGCAATTTTCAAATTGTCTATATTTTTTTAATTATTTTTATTAACAAGACAAAAAATCGGCATCAAACCCAAAAATTTGGATATGATACCGATAATTTTACTTATAAAATCCAATTTTTGCGTTGGAAAAAGCTCCGTTGCCCTTCAACACATAAGATGAATTTGGCGCAAAAACCTTAATTGCCCTGCCGCTATCGTAGCTTTTCAAATCAACATTTGAATCTAAATGGTATTTCTCCTTACCCCTGTTAATTACAGTAACCACAAAGCCTGTTTCATTATATCTTGCAAAGGCTAAAAGCTCCGAATTACATTCAATAATTTCAAAAAATCCGTTTTTAAAAATCGTCTCTTGTGACCTTATTTTTCCAATGTTCCTGTAAAACTCCAAAAGCTCATTATTTTCTTTGCCCCACGGGAACGGCAAACGGTTGAACGGGTCACGGTAACCCTCCATACCTGCCTCATCACCGTAGTAAATACATGGTACGCCGGGTACGGTTGCAATTATGGTATACGCAAGCTTAAGTAAGCCTACTGCGCGCTTTCTTTCAGCCGCACTCATCTTTTTGGTGGAAAGCTCTTTGTTGGAAAGTCCGTCACTGCTCTCACCACCCAAAACGGTTAAAATTCGCTCAGTATCGTGAGTACCAAGCAGATTCATAAGCAAGTCCGCATTGTGCTTTGGGTAATGGGAATACAGCATTTTGCAGGTGTCGTAAAGCATACCGCAATTTCCGTATTTAACATAGTCGATTACAGCCTCACGCAAGGGATAATTCATAACAGAATCAAGCTCATTTCCAAGGAAATACTTTTTCCTGTTATCATAGGCAATTTTGTTGGATGCATCCTCCCAAACCTCACCGTAAACAATACCGTCGGGATTTATGGATTTTAGCTTTTTGTTAAGTGTTTTCAAGAAATCATCGCTTAGCTCATCAGCCACATCAAGTCTGAAGCCGTCAATGCCCTTTTTCATCCACTTCTCAACAACACCGCCGTCACCCAAAATGTAATTTTGGTAGCTTTCACAATTGCTGTTTACTCTCGGTAAAATTTTAACATCCCACCAGCACTCGTAATCGTTTGGAAAGCTCCTAAAATTATACCATTCATAATATGGTGAGACTTGGACTGATATGCACCGACAGAATCGTAGCTTCCGTTTTTGTTAAAGTAAATACTGTCAGCGCCGGTGTGATTAAATACACCGTCAAAAATAATGTGTATATTTCTCTTTTTCGCTTCACAAATAAGCTCCTCAAGGGCTTTTTCAGAGCCAAACATAGAGTCAACGGTCATATAGTCTCCCGTGTCATATTTATGGTTAGAATAAGCATCAAAAATGGGACTTAAATAGAGGCAGGTAACCCCCAAGCCTTGAATATAGTCAAGCTTTTCAATAATTCCGTACAAATCGCCGCCAAAAAACATATTGTTTTCAACATATCCGCCGGGAACATCGGCATATTGAGGTATGCCGTTGTACCAGTCATTATTCATAACAACATTTTCTTTTGGCGTACACTTGCCGCTTTTATTGAACCTATCCACAAAAATGTGGTACATAATTCCGCCGTGCATCCACTTGGCGCAGCTGCTTTTCTCTTGATAAATCAGGAGCTGAATCATGCCGCTTGCCCCATCGTCCAACCTTTCAAGCTCGGAAACCTTTTTACCGTCACCGTAAAAAACACAGCTCGGAGAATCAATTTCATACTTATAGTAGTACAAGCCAACGCCTATTTTTGACATATCAATTAGGCAAGTGTACACATCACATGAGCCCTCAAAGGCTATCCAATCAAAATCAAACCGTTTGTAATACTTGTTCTCTATGCCCTCACCCGAGAGGTGCATGCATACAGTGCTTGCACCGCACCTCCTTGGGATAAGAAGCTTAAATAAAACCTTATCATCACAGGAAAAAGCACCAAATGATGTTAAGTCCTTATTGCCAATATATTTTCTTTCGCTAAATCTCATCGATTACTTAACGCTTGTTAAGTGCCAAATGTTGTCCGCATACTCCTTAATACTTCTGTCAGCAGCAAAGAAGCCGGACTTCGCAATATTAACAAGCGACATCTTTCCCCATAGTTTTTTGTCATTGTATGCCTTGATAATTTCCTCAGACTTGATATAGTATGAGTCAAAGTCAGCAAGACACATATAAGGGTCAGCAACGCCGCCAAAGCCGCCAATTAGGTAGTTAGCGATATTGGAGAACGATACACCGTTAAAGCCCTTATTTAGGCGGTCTACAGCCTTCTTAATGCGTGTGCTATTGTTGTAGAAATCGATGGAGCGATATCCTCTTTCCCAAAGGTCATCAACCTCTTTAGCTGTAAGACCGAAGATAAAGATATTGTCATCACCAACAGCATCCTTCATTTCAACATTCGCGCCGTCAAGAGTACCGATGGTCAATGCGCCGTTCATCATAAACTTCATACATCCTGTACCGCTTGCTTCCTTACCAGCCAAGGAAATTTGCTCACTGATTTCAGACGCAGGCATCAAAACCTCAGCAGTGCTTACATTGTAGTCCTCAAGGTAAACAACAGAAAGCTTATCCTTAACCTTAGGATTTTTTCTAATGTCCTCACCAAGGTTCCATATGAGCTTAATAATGTCCTTAGCCATATAGTATCCGGGAGCAGCCTTGCCGCCGAAAATAAATGTGCGCTTAGTAAATTCTCTTTCGGGATGCTCCTCAATATCAACATAGTAGCAAATTATCTTAAGAGCATTTAATAGCTGACGCTTATATTCGTGCATTCTCTTAACCTGTACATCAAATACAGAAGAGGTGTCAAGTGAATATCCTGTCTTATTGAAAACATACTTAGATAGCTTAAGCTTGTTGTTTTCCTTAATTTCAGCCAAGCGCTTGGTAACAGTATCATCACCTACAAACTTCATAAGCTTTTCAAGCTCGCTTGGGTTTGTAATATAGCCGTCACCAATGCAATCGGTAATCAAGGAAGCAAGCTCGGGGTTAGAATAATTCAGCCACCTTCTGTGGGCAATACCGTTTGTTACATTTGTAAACTTATTTGGTGATGCCTTATAGAAATCGTGGAATACGGTCTTTTTAAGAATATCTGAGTGAAGCTTAGATACACCGTTAACTGTATGGGAAGCAACAACGCTCAAGTTAGCCATTCTTACCTGTGAATAACCAATAATTGACATCTTGGAAATTCTGTCCCAGTCACCGGGGTAAGCCTTCCAAAGATCCTCGCAAAGGCGACGGTTAATCTCCTTTACAATTGAGTGAATTCTTGGAAGCTTAAAGCTGAACAAATCCTCATTCCAGCACTCAAGCGCCTCCGGCATTACTGTATGGTTTGTATAGGAAACAGTCTTAGTAACAATGTACCAAGCATCCTCCCAAGAATAGTTATAAATATCCATTAAAATTCTCATAAGCTCAGGCACGCAAAGTGCTGGATGAGTATCATTAATATGGATAGCAACCTTGTCTGCAAAGCCTGCCATAGAGCCGTATGCGGCAATGTGATCGCTGATTATACTCTGCAATGAAGCGGAAACCAAGAAATACTGCTGGCTTAAGCGAAGGAGCTTACCCTCAGTATGCTCATCGGAAGGATAAAGAACCTTAGAAATGACCTCAGCATTGGTTGTCTGCTGAATAGCCTTAACATACTGTCCCTGTGAGAACAAATTCATATTAAAGTTGGTTACATCGTGTGCCTTCCACAAACGTAGCCTGTTAACGGCAGTGCCTGCGCCCGAAACCATCATATCGTAAGGGACAGCCTCAACCTCTTCATAGTTCTCGTACTTAATTGCAAGTCTGCCGTTTTCCCATTCTTCCTTAATGTGACCGCCAAATCTTACAGTAAACTTCTTGTCTGTTCTTGGAACAAGCCAGGATTCACCGCCGGGAAGCCAAGTGTCCGGCAACTCAACCTGGTTACCGTCAATAATTTTCTGCTTAAACAAGCCGTATTCATACAAAATTGAGAAACCGTCACCGGGATAGTTCAAGGAAGTCAAAGAGTCCATAAAGCAAGCGGCAAGTCTGCCAAGACCGCCGTTGCCAAGACCCGGGTCAGGCTCCATCTCGTAGATATCATTTATGTCAAAGCCGTAATCCTTCAACACCTCATCGTAATAGTCGGCAATGCCAAGATTTCTTAAATTATTCTTCAAAGAACGACCAATTAAAAACTCCATGCAAAGGTAGTAAACCTTCTTTGCCTGTGCCTTCTTAACCTGGCGTCTAAAGGATGACCTCTTTTGTGTAAGAATATCCTTAACTGTAAGAATCGTTGCCTTATAAACCTGCTCCTTGTTGGCATCCTCAGCGTTAACGCCGAAATATCTTGAAAGCTTTAGTTCCAACGCTTCCTTAACCGATTCTTTTGAAAAAACTTGATTCATGAAACAAATCTCCTATGATTAACAACATTATTTTACATTTTTTGCCTAAAAATTAGAATAGACTGTCCCGCAAGCTCCTCACGGGACAGCTAAACTCAATATTCCTTTGACAGCTCTGTATAAAGCTTTATATACTCTTTAGCGGACACATCCCAAGAGAAGTCTGTTTCCATTACCTTCTTTGTTAGTGCATTCCACTTTTCCTTGTCGCCAAAGAGGGAAACTGCCCTTCCAACAGCATCCTTCATCTCATGTGCATTGTAATTAGCAAAGGTAAATCCGTTGCCTTCGCCTGTGTACTCATTATATGGCTTAATTGTGTCATATAATCCGCCTGTTTCTCTAACAACAGGAATAGCACCGTAAACAGATGAAATCATTTGAGAAAGACCGCAAGGCTCACTCTTGGATGGCATTAAAAAAATGTCAGAGCCTGCATAGATTTTCTTAGATAAGTCCTTGTTGAACTCAAGGAAAATCTTAACCTGGTCCGGGTATCTGTACTGAATTGTCTTAAAGTACTCCTCAAGCTCACGCTCACCCGTGCCAAGGAGCACGAACTGGATACCGAGGTTAAGCATCTCGGGTAGAATGAACTTAACAAGGTCAAAGCCCTTGTGGGCAGCAAGCCTTGAAATCATTGATACAACAGGAACACCTGCATCCTGCTTCAAGCCGCACATTTCCTGCAATACTCTCTTACATTCAGCCTTACCCTTAAGATTATTAGAGTCAAATTTAGATGCAATTACTTCGTCATTCTTAGGATTATAATAATTTACATCAATACCGTTAACAATACCGGAAAGCTTGCCGCCGTATAGATGCAAAACATAGTGCAGGCCGCTTGAATAGAACTCAGTTTGAATTTCCTCGGCATACCTTTGGCTTACCGTTGAAATTCTGTCGGTACAAACAAGAGCGCCCTTTGTAAGATTAATGCATCCATTGTACTCAACAATGCTCCTGTCATCATTGTCAAGACCGAAAACATCACCCAAAATAGACATTGAGAATATACCCTGGTAATCTATATTATGGATAGTGTAAATTGTTTTTATGTCACGGTAATAGGGCTCAAGATAGTACTTTCTCTTAAGGTAAATTACAGACATAGCACTCTGCCAGTCATTCGTGTGCAAAATGTCCGGATAGAAATCTATTAACGGCATAACATCAAGCACTGCCTTGCCATAGAATGCAAAGCGCTCTGCGTCGTCAAAATCGCCATAAACAGAATCTCTTTTGAAATAGTACTCATTATCAACGAAGTAATAGGTTACGCCATTATTTTCGCACTTAAACAAGCCGCAATACTGCTTTCTCCAGGAAAGCTCAACGGTAGTATACCCAACATATTCAAGTGTACCCGCAAACTTTTCCTTAATTTTTTTATAAAGCGGAAGAATAACACGCACATCCATCTTTGGATTAGCAGCCTTAACAGCCTGTGGAAGTGAGCCTAATACATCACCAAGACCACCGGTTGAAACATAAGGAACAGCCTCCGCGCCAACAAATAGTAGCTTCATATTATTTCTCCTTAAATCATCTTTCCTTTTGCAAGATAGAACGGTAATGTTTCATCGCCCGAAAGATTCTTGTTATCTCTGATTACAACATTCTTGTCGGCAATTACGCAATTTAGCTTAACATTTTCGCCTGTAAATGTATCCTGGAACAAAATACTGTTCTTAACAACGGTTCCCTTGCCAATCTTTGTGCCTCTAAAGATAATAGAGTTCTCTACCTCACCGAAGATTTGACATCCGTCTGCAATCAAGGAGTTCTTAACCTTTGCGTCAGGACTGTAGTAGGTTGGGGCAGAATTTCTGACCTTTGTATAGATAGGTCTGTTCTTAACTCCAAACAACTGAGCTCTTACATCACTGTCATTAATAAGCTCCATGCTTGATGCATAATAATCCTGTGAAGAGGAAATACAAGCAAAATATCCGTCATACCTGTATGTACGGTAAACCTTACGGTCAAGATTTTTTAAAAGAATATCCTTTGTCAAGCTTGTATAGTTGTGCGCAATAGCATCAAGAACTATTTCCTGTAAATACTGCCTGTGCATAACCATAATGTTAAGGTTGATATCAGCTTCTCCCTCAAAATTGGTCAAGCCTGCCTTAACATCTGTAATTCTTCCGTTTTCATCGGAATCAACAAGAACATTAATCTTTGCCTTTTCCTTTGTTAAAGAAACCCTCTTAACCGCAATAGTGATATCTGCGCCGTTTTCAATATGGTTCTTAATCATATCCTTCAAATCAACATTGCAAATAACATCACAGTCAGACAAAACAACATAATCATCGGGAATCTTGCTAATAGAATTAAACACACTCTTTAATGCCTCTAACCTTGTACTGTACAAGGAATTAGAGCTGTTAGCATAAGCAGTGATAAACGGTGGCAATATCTTAATACCGCCGGATCTTCTTGCTAAATCCCAATCCTTACCTGAGCCGATGTGGTCCATCAAGGACTGATAATTATAATGTGTGATTACGCTTACATTGCTGATATTGGAGTTAACCATATTAGAAAGTGTAAAGTCGATAAGTCTGTATCTACAGCCAAAGGGAACAGAAGCCATTGTCCTGTTTCTTGTTAGCTCCGGTATGTTTGTATCGTGAATATTTGAAAAAATAATTCCTGCAGCTGACATATTCTCTCCTCCCCCTTATTTCAAAATAACGGAAACACCGTCAACAGAATCGTTATTGATCATTGCGTCTGAAGCGATTATAACATTCGGCTCAACACATAAGCCACTTCCAACAACGGCTATGCCCTTAGCACTCGCTTTGTCCTCACCAACAACTGCATTTTCGGAAATAATGCTATCGCCGTCAATGATTGAATAGTTAACAACCGCGCCTGCTTTAATTACAGTGCCGCTCATAATAACGGAATCCTTAACAACCGCGCCCTTTTCCACAACAACTCCGTTTGAAAGAACGCTATGCTCAACCGTACCCTGAATATCACAGCCCTCAGAAACAATTGAGTTAGACACAATTGCGTTTTCGCCGATGTGATGCGGTGGCTCTGCATAGTTCCTTGAAAAAATTCTCCACTTCTTATCGTGGATGTTAAACTCGGGGTTCTCACCGAGGAGGTCCATATTTGCCTCCCAAAGGCTGCTAATGGTTCCAACATCCTTCCAATAGCCCTCAAATGGATAAGCATACATGCTCATACCGTCACTAAGCATATTTGGAATAATATTCTTACCGAAGTCGTTGCTTGAGCCCGGAGTATTTTCATCATCTATCAAATACTTCTCAAGCACCTTACGGCTGAATATGTAGATACCCATTGAAGCCTTTGTGCTTGTTGGGTTCTTTGGTTTTTCTTGGAATTCCGTAATCTTTCCTGTTTCATCAGTTACCATAATACCAAAGCGGCTAGCCTCTGAAAGAGGAACCTCAAGAACTGCAATTGTACAGTCTGCGCCTGTAGCCTTGTGAGCCTTAAGCATTGCATTATAATCCATTTTATAAATGTGGTCGCCTGAAAGTATAAGGACATAGTCAGGGTCATATCTTCTTATAAAGTCAAGGTTTTGATAGATGGCATTTGCAGTACCCTTATACCAGTCCGCGCCATTTTTACCTTGATATGGGGGAAGCACCATAACGCCTCCACTCATTCTGTCCAAATCCCAAGGCTGACCGTTACCGATATACTCGTTGAGTACAAGGGGCTGGTACTGTGTTAAAACACCAACAGTGTCAATTCCCGAGTTGATGCAGTTTGACATAGGAAAGTCAATAATTTTATACTTACTTCCAAAGGTTACAGCAGGTTTTGCCGTCTTCTCTGTTAAAGCATAAAGTCTGCTTCCCTGTCCACCTGCGAGTAGCATCGCAACACATTCTTTTTTCTTGTACATACCTATACTCTCCTTGCCCTTCCGTTAATTTTGCGGAAAACAACTCCGCTCAACGCCGGAAGATTTATTTTAATATAATTTATTTCTTTGCCGGACTGATTTTGGTATTTTGCTGTTTTGATTATTTCGCTATTTAATAATCCTCTTCCTCCAAAGCGCTCCTCATCGGATGATAGCACCTCCTTATACTTTCCGGGTGTGTCAACATCGATTTGATAATCATACCTTGATATCGGAGAAAAATTAATAACAATAATTAGTTCAGAGCCATCAATCGCCTTTCGCTTATAGGAAATAACATTGTTATCACCATCATTGGCATTTATCCATTCGTAGCCATCCCAGGAGGTATCAATCTCCCAAAGCTGCTTGTTCTCAAGATAAAAATTGTTAAGCTCAGCGATATAGTCTTGCATTTCCTTATGCCTTGGGTAATCAAGCATGAACCATTCAAGCTGATTTTCATAATCCCACTCACGGAACTGGGCAAACTCAGTACCCATAAATGTCATTTTCTTTCCCGGAGTGGTCATCATATAAGTCATAAATGCGCGCATTGTGGCAAACTTATCATCGTAAAATGCACCGTACATTTTATCTATTAATGATTTTTTGCCGTGTACAACCTCATCGTGCGACACAGGCTGTATATAGTTTTCATTAAAAGCATACATCATAGGAAATGTTAGCTTTTCATGCTTAAATTTACGGTATACCGGGTCAAGAGCAACATATTCATACATATCATTTGCCCAACCCATATTCCACTTAAAGTTAAACCCAAGTCCACCTTGATAAACAGGCTTTGTAATCATTGGCCAGTCGGTTGACTCCTCAGCAATCATTAAGGTGTCCCAATACTCCTTAAAAATTGCTGTGCTAAGCTTTTTAAAGAAAGCAAGTGACTCCTTGTTTTGGTTGCCCCCGTCCTCGTTTGGCACCCATTCGCCCGGGTCCTTATCAAAGTCAAGATAAAGCATTGCCGCAACAGCATCTACACGCAAGCCGTCAACATGATACTCCCTTAACCAAAACAGAGCATTGGAAATCAAAAAGGACTGTACCTCTTCCCTGCCTACGTCAAAAAACCTTGTGCCCCACACCTTATGCTCCATGCGGTCATAGCCTTGGTACTCATAAAGGGGTTGTCCGTCAAATTCATATAAGCCGTGTGCATCCTTTGGAAAATGAGCAGGAACCCAGTCTAAAATAACTCCGATACCGCATTCGTGCATCTTATTAACGAAGTACATAAAGTCCTTTGGCTCGCCAAACCTTGATGTCGGCGCGTAATATCCCGTCACCTGATAGCCCCAAGAGCCATCAAAGGGATGCTCCATAACAGGCATAAGCTCCACGTGAGTGTAACCCATTTTTTTA
Source organism: Clostridia bacterium (assembly GCA_017452475.1). Taxonomy (GTDB): domain Bacteria; phylum Bacillota; class Clostridia; order Oscillospirales; family CAG-272; genus RGIG2000. The sequence goes on from JAFTMJ010000002.1 coordinate 38,118, forward strand.
AGGTAAGGAGCTAAATCATCAGCTATCTCTCTGTAATTTAAGTAGTTATTACCATCGCTTGTGCTTTTACCGTCCCTTGTTTTCCAAGAGCCAAGATGCATTTCATAAATATTAAGCGGCGCTGAATAGTAATATTGCTCAGCAGGGGTGCCTCCGTGTTTGTTAAAAAAGCTTTTCCTAAACTTAATCCAGTTTTCGTCATTCCACTCGAAGTCATCAATGCTTGCAACAATTGATGCGGTATTCAAATGAGTTTGAGAATGGAATGCATATGGGTCAGCCTTGTAGTATGCGTTTCCTCTGTTCCAAATCTTATACTTATAGAACTTACCGATATATCTCTTTTTAGACCGAACCTCAAGCTCCCAAATTCCCGCATCGGTAATTCTGTTCATAGCCTCGCCAATGTCCCAAGAGGTAAAGTCTGAAACCAGCCTAACGCTATCGGCATTCGGTGCCCAAACGCGGAAGGTGTATGCATATTCGCCCTCAAGCTTTTGCTCGTGGCATCCCAAATAGTCATACGCATTGTAATTAGTGCCCTGGTGAAAATAGTAGGCTGCTAAATTTGTTGCTTTGTTGTCATCGTGCATACACTTTGTTTCTCCTTATGGATTTATACTTATATTATATTGCTTTTATTCTTTATTTTCAATACCTTATTAGATAAAATATTAAAAAAAGTTTACAATTTTCGCTTTTTTATTGAATTTTATTGCATAAAAAAACAAAAAAGGCATAAAATGCCTTTAATTATACTTGTTTTGTAAAACATATTCTCTTTTTAAAATTGAAGCCACGCCAACTGTTTTATATTTTCCCTTGACAAAAATAGACTCTCTGTAATATCCTTCAAGCTTCATCCCTATTTTTTTCATTACATTTAAGCTCGCATCATTGCCATACATAAATTTTGCTTCAACACGGTTAACGCCCAAGTTTTCAAAGGCGAATTGCACCACTCTTTTTGCTGCTTCGGTTGCTAAGCCGCAGCCCCAAAAGTCAGGGTTTAAAACATATCCGATTTCTGCAACCTTGTTCTGCTCATCAATCCTTGTAAAGCCGCAGGTGCCAATCATTTTTTTGCTTTCCTTATGAACAATTGCCCAGTCCTGATATTCACCAATCTTGTATTTTGCCAAAATAATATCAATAAACTTTTTTGTATATTCTACGCTTGTGTGGGGTGACCAAAGTAAATACTGAGATGTTCTCGGGTTAGAGGAATACTCATAAACGTCTTTAACATCTGAACGCTTGATAGACCTGAATTTCAGTCTTTCGGTTTCAAGCTCGGGCATTTTTGGAAACAGCCTTGAAAAGAAGCCCATATTTATTCCTCCTTTGATTTAATTACCTAAATTATACAACAACATAGGCGGGTAGTCAACATTAAATTTACAATTTTTTTGCGTTTTGTGTTGCCTTTGCATTTCATTTGTGTTAAAATAATGTATATTAAATTTTAGAAGGTGATTTTTCTTGAAAAATATACTTTTCATAGGTGCAGGCAATATGGCATCCGCAATTGTTGGCGGAATAATTCGCGCATCCTTGGTATCCCCAAAAAATGTACACTTGTATGACAAAAATACCGCACAGTATGAGCGCTTTGACAGTGGGTGCATCCACGCAAAGGATTTAGAAAGCTCCTTTGAATTGGCTGACTATGTTTTTCTTTCGATAAAGCCGCAAAATATTAAGGAAATTTTATCCTTACTTAAAGAGCTTGACTATAAAAATAAGGTTTTCGTTTCCATATGCGCAGGAATAACAATATCCTCAATTGAAAACCAGCTTAGTGGCGCAAAAATAGTTCGCACAATGCCGAACACTCCGCTTTTAATCGGTCAAGGTGTTACTGCTATATGTAAAAATGAAAATGTTTCAAGCAATGAGTTTGAATTCGTAAAATCCATATTCTCCTCCTCAGGATATGTAACCGAAATTGAGGAAAAGGATATAAACGCTTTAACCGCAATTACCTCAAGCTCTCCTGCTTACATTTACTTGTTTGCTAAAGCGCTTGAAGAGGGGGCAAAAACATTAAGCTTTAATTACAGTGACACTTTAAGAATGATTTGTCAAACCCTAATCGGCTCAGCCAATATGATTTTGTCAAGCAACAAATCTCTTGATGACCTTATCAGCATGGTTAAATCTCCCAACGGCACGACGGAAAGGGCTTTAAATGTTTTGGAAAACAAGGGCTTAGTCGATATTGTTGTTGAGGCAATGGTTGCCTGCGAAAAACGGGCCGATGAATTATCCAAACTAAATTAAGGAGTAACTTAATGAAGGATTTTGATAAAGATGAATTAGAAGACAAGGGCGAAGCAAAGCAAAAAAAGAAAAAGTTTAATTTATTCGACTGGTATTACCGCCAGGGTAAGGCTTCCGACAAGGAAGATGTAAACTATCTTAAGCAACCGACCATTGCAAACTTTTTCAAATTGCTTTGGAAGCGCTTAGGTAAGCTAATCAGTGCAAACTTAATTATGACATTCGGCAATTTCCCAATCATCTTTGTTCTAATTGCTATGTCAAATGTTTTCAGTGAAATCTCTGTTTCACCGTTATACCAGGCTTGGGGTCCGATTTACGGTGCCGCCACCTTTGGCACAACTCCAACCACATCAGCCCTGCTCGGCGCCTTCGGTGCCCATGCGGAGGTGAGCGTTATTAACACCCCAACAATAGTTTTCTATTGCCTGGGTGCGCTAATCATATTTACCTGGGGATTTACAAAGGTTGCAACAACTTATTTATACAGAAATATGATGAGTGGTGATGCTGTTTTCCCATTCTCCGACTCATTATATGTAATCAAGCGTAATGTAAGGCAGTCCTTGATTTTTGGAATCATTGATGCGCTAATCATCGTAATGTTCGCGTATAATATTTACTTCCTGTTTATTAACTACAATGCTAACGATTTAAATAGCTTTATGCTATTTTTGACTATTGCAATGGTTATTTTCTATTCCTTTGCAAGGCACTATGCTTACATTATGATATTCACCTTCGATTTAAAGCTTACAAAGATAATCAAAAATGCACTTTTCTTCACAATTCTCGGTATAAAGAGGAACTTGGTTGCCCTTGTTGGTACATTCCTTGTAATCGCACTGAACTACTTTATTTTTATGGTATTTATGCCGCTTGGAATTTTATTCCCATTCGTTATAACCTTGGCAATTTGTGATTTAATGGCTGTCTATGCAGCATATCCGAACATTATTAAATATATGATGGATGAACGGGATGCTCAGGCAATAATCGAAAAGAAGCCGCTTGATGATTATGACGATTTAAACGAGGATGACGACGAGGAACCTAATGCAGAAGAGGATGAAATAGCTACTTCAACAACCGAGCAATAAGCGATAAGGACCGCAAAAAAGCGGTCCTTATTTTATACATTTTGCAAAAGCTCGCTAACTGTCACAAATTCATACCCCAAGGAAATTAACTTCGGTATTATCAAATTCAATGCTTCAACGGTATTGTTTTCACCGCTTATATAGTCGTGAAACAAGACAATGTCACCGCCCCTTACATTATTAACAACCTTAGCGAAAATATCACTTGAGGATGTATGTGCCCAATCCTTTGTGTCAATGTTCCATAGCACTATTTTGTAATCGTTTTCAATGGCAATTTCAACCAAGGTGTTGTCATACAGTCCGCAGGGAGGCCTTATCAGTGATGTGGAAAATGAACCACTTTTTGCAATCTCCCTTTCCGTGTCCATAATCTCTTTGTAAATTTCATCCTTACTTTTTGATTTTAACGGCTTGTGCGAATAAGTGTGATTGCCGATTTCATGTCCCTTGTCAATTACCATTTTCAGTGCTTCAGGGTAATTTTTTGCGTTAACACCTATTAAGAAAAATGTTGCTTTAATCCCGTATTTATCCAATATATCAAGGATTTTAGGCGTATTTCTCGGATGCGGTCCGTCATCAAAGGTTAGCGCTATTCTCTTTCCTTCTTGCAGGTTGGAGCTGTACACCGGCGTATTGCCAACTGCAAAAGCACGTATCGGCAAGTGAAATATTATTAGAAGCAGTAGAATTGCCGAAAGAGCTCTTTTTACTGACTGCATAGCTCCTCAACAGTTGCAAAGCGGTATCCCTGTTCTTTTAAAGTTGCAATTAATTCCTTCAAAATAGTCGCGTTAGTTAAAGAGGTAGGGTGCAACAGCATCACCTCTCCATTGTGAAGGTTATCCATAATTTTTTTCATCGCAGCTTCACAGGAGGGTTGCTTATTATTGTCCCAATCCGCATACGCAAATGACCACATTACTGTTTTATAGCCAAGCTCCCTTGCCCAAGATAGATTTTGCTCGCTTGTCCTGCCCTCGGGCGGTCGGTAAAATTTCGGCATTTCAACACCGTAGGTGCTTTTGTATAAGGCTTCCAAGCTCTGAAGCTCGCGGGCAAATTCCTCTTTTGTTTTCATCTTAGTCATATCCTTATGCTTTAAGGTATGGTTAGCCACAATGTGCCCGTCATCAATCATTTCCTTAACAAGCTCACCGTTTTTCAAAATCATATTATCTAAAATGAAAAAGGTAGCCTTTACATTTTCCTCTTTTAGTGTCTTTACAATTTTCTCTACATTTCCGTTATCGTAGCCTGCATCAAAGGTTAAATATATCACCTTATCTGCATCATCGATATTTTGATGTCTTTTGTCGCACCAAAAAAGATCATATTTTTCCGTATGCGCAAGATCGCTACCTAAGGATGGCTGCCTATGCTCCTTATTTCTTATGCAATACCACGAAACAGGCTCAGATGCTGCAATTACATTAATGCTAAAAATCAAAAACACAAATAATATAGTTATGGTTTTCAATAGATGTTTCATATTTTCACCTCGCTTTTGCAAAAATATTATTTGCAAGGGTCAAGAAAATATTTTAATAAAAAAATAGTACAACTGTATTTTTTGCCCTTTTTGCGAAAATAATAAAAGAAAAAGCAGGAGGATAGTAAATGAAAAACAGTAACAAATCATTTGGCAGCGCATTAAAAGGTATGGCTTTGGGCTTGACTGTTGGTACAATTGCAACTATGATTTTTTCAAGCAACAAAGCATCAAAAAAGCTAAAAAGAACAGCAGAAAACACTGCGGAAAACATTACCTCAATGTTCAAAATGAACTAAAAAAGAAAAGCGAGAAGAACTCGCTTTTCTTTTTTATTCGTAATCGTCAGGAATTTCTGCCTTTGAATATCTTGTCCAGCCAATTGCCGGTCTAAAGCCCCAGATACAGTCTCTTGCAGATGAATTTCCTGCCTCCCAAACAACTGTCTTGTCCCACGCCTGGTGGTCAGCAACAGTGCTGTTTGGGTCATAAAGTGTAACCTTTATTCCGTTACAGCTATCAAAGGCATTTGCGCCAATTCGCTTAACAGATGTTGGCACCTGGAATGTAACATAAGAGTTACTCATGTTAGCGTACGAGGTCTTCGTAAATCTTTCACCAAACTCCTTAAACGCGTTGCTCTCTATTGCAACAACCTCAACACCGCCGTGTGTTGCAGGAATTTTAATGCCCGCTATGATAGAATCGTTAATTGCTCTGTCAATACCGACAACAACCATCTTACCGTCAATCATTTTGTAAAGCAAGCCGTTTGAATCCTTCTCTGTTGTCCAAATTGCAGTATATTCACGGTCTCCTGTGCTGCCTTTAGTTACAGCCATAGAAGCGCTTGTGCTTCCTCCCGACCAGGACCAACCAACAAAGTAAGCGCCCGACTTAGTTGGGATAGGAAGCTTAAAGGTTTCTGTATCAATTGTATACTTTGTTACCAAGGTAACAGAATCAGCAAACTTGCCACCGTCTAAATTATACTTAATCTCATATTCTTCAATGGTCCACTTAGCAACAAGATCAATTACAAGGTCATCTAAGTTTGTCCAGCAGAAATTAATGCTAACCAAGGTGTCGCCGTCGTACCAACCATCAAACTTATAACCCGGTCTTACAGGGGTTGGAAGTATGTAATTGTCGCCTAAGTTAACAGTATCATTTTCCTTGGAAACACTGCCGCCATTAGCATCGTAATTAATTGTTGCCTCAATAGGAACCCAAAGGGCATAAACAGTAACTCCCTCGTACATTGTTGGGTCGATAGAGGTAATCGGCTGAGTAAATTCAGCATCCAAGAACCAGCCGCCAAATGTTGAATAATCCTTTGTTGGGTCTAACAGCATTAGCTCGTTAGGATCGGTAACAACGGTATATCTGTCCTTATTGCCAAGATTGTTAGTACCGCCGTTTAGCTCATAGTTAATCTTAAATTCCTTTGGCTCCCACTTTGCAACAAGCTCTACATTCTGTTCATATGACCAAGTGCCTGTTAAGCTTATTGGAGTTGTACCGTAGTACCAAGAAATAAATACGTACTTATCAAGAGCAGGCTTAGGAAGTGTATATGCATCTCCAAACTTAATGTCAACACTGCTCTGCTCACATGAGCCGCCCTTTGAATTAAGCGTAACGGTTGAAATGTATGCCCACTTAGCATACAAGGTAACCTCTGTGCCAACCATACTCGGTGTCAACGCATAAATCCTATTTTCTTCTGCAAAATTAGCATTTGTGTACCAACCAACGAAAACGTGCTTTTCGTCATATGTCGGGTCAAGCAAGGTAATTTCCCCATCTTCTACATTGAAGGATAATGGGTTGTTTGCGTTATTCGCACCGCCGTTAAGCTTGTATTCAATTTCATTTTCTCTTGGTGTCCACTGAGCAACAAGCTCAACATCAATATCAAGTGCCCAAACACCGTCGCTAAGCTTGGTACCGTTATAGAACCAACCGTCAAAAATATAATTTTCTGCCTCCAGTGTCGGTAATACAAATTGTTCACCGTATACAAAGGTAGCAGTTGTAGAGCCCATCACGCCCTTATCGGTGGTATAGGTTACCTTAGAGGAAATCTTCCACTTTGGTGACAAAACAAGTGTATTATCGCTGCCTATAAAGTCTTTTACGGTATCAAGAGTAATCTTATCTACCAATGTGGTGAAGTTTTCATCGGTATACCATCCCAAGAACTCGTAGTTAGCCGAGCTGTGGGTTGGCGCTAAGATAGGCAAAACAAATTCTGACCCATCCTGTGTAACAATAGTAAAGCTCAAAACATTACCGCTATTGTTTGTAACAAAATCCTTATCGATTGCATACTGAATATTATAAACAATCGGCTCAAAGTAAGGAACTATTGTTATTTCCTTTTCATCATACTCAAACTTTGCATTTGGGTCAAACCTAACATCACCGTATTTCCAGTAAGCAAAGGTATGACCGAACTTGCTTGGCGTGGGAAGTCCACTTGGAATATCACCGTATGACAGATAAATCTTTGTAATCTCGCCGTTTATATCAACATTAATTGTCCTGTCCTCAGGTGTCCATGCTGCGTTAATAGTTACATCACCTGTAATCGCATTCTTAAAATCGTAATCCCAAGTAAGGCTATGACCGGGCTTAGAAGCGCTTGGGGCTGAGATGACCGTACCCTCCTCAACCTTAACAGATGTATTAGCCATACTTCCGCCATTTACATTATATGTTACGGTAAACATCTTTTTCCTGTAAATGTTGAATGAATATACGCTAACATTGTCATTATCGTCAGTAACCTTCAAATAAATCATGTTATTTCCGGGATTCAAAGCGATATTTCCGTTTGGAAGAACCTTTGTAAATTTGTGATCTCTTGAGAATTCAAAGGTTGCATCCTCATTGATTTTGATTTTAGACAAAATGTTATAAGCTGTTGTAGCATTCGGCACAGTTATCTTGTAAATTCCGTTTTCGACCAGCAGTCCATTAGTTTCAATGCCTGTAAGGTCCTCATCGTCGCCTGAAAGAACTATGCAAAGTGTTATAACGGTTGCCAACACAACAGCAAGAGCTATAAGCGAAATAATCAGCTTTTTATTGCTCTTCTTTTTCTTTCTTCTTGTAGCCATAAAATACTCCTTAATTTTTGCATTCTTATGTTATTTTATCATAAGTTATTGCCTTTGTCAAGAAGTCTCACGTACACATTATAGTAAATTATATAGTACGTTGTAAATTGTTCTATTAGCGTTAGACATTGAAAAGCGAGCAATATTTTTTTCCAAATCAAGCTGTCTTTCAGGACTGTCAAGCAGCTCCTTTACCACATCTACTATTTCATATAGCTTGCTTTCCAAAATCATAATCGCACCGCCCGCCCTTTCGATCGCCTCAGCATTTTTTCTTTGGTGATCATTTGCAACATTTGGTGAAGGAACAAGTATTGAAGCCTTTTTCAATGATGCAAGCTCTGACAAGGTCATAGCCCCCGCCCTTGATATTACAATGTCCGCAGCAGACATTAACATAGGTAAATTTGAAAAATAATCACTCATCCATACATTATTAAGCTTATTTAAGCCTCGATCGGCTGACAACCCTAACGAAGCCTCCCATTCTCTTTTTCCTGTTGACCAAATAAAAAGCACTTCACTGTTACATCTTACCAAATTGTCAATTATTTCAATAGCCGATTGGTTTATTCTTTCAGCGCCTAAAGAGCCACCTGTACAAAGAATTACATATTTTTGCGTAATACCCAGCTCTTTCCTAGATTGAGCCTTGTCATATGAATCGCATCCCCTTCTTAAAGGATTTCCTGTTCTAATTACCTTTTCCTTATTTTTAAAAAAATTTTTACTTTCTTCAAAATTCACTAAAATTCTATCGGCGATTTTTTCTAATTTCATCACCGCCCTTCCCGGGACCACATTAGATTCATGCAATACAGTTTTTACCCCTAACCTGTGCCCTGCCACAACAACCGGATATGTTGCATACCCACCTGTGCCGAAAATTATATCGGGACGAAACTCCCGTATTATTTCCTTGCATCTCTCTATAGCCTTAAATTGCTTAAAGACGGATTTTATATTTTGGAACGAAAAAACGCCCTTAAAGCCGCTTACATCAATTGGATATTTTTTAAATTCAACCAAGCTATTCTCTATACCGTTTAGTGTGGTAACATAAGCAATTTTGCTGTTACTTGAATTTCTTAGTATTGTTTCTCCTATTGCAATTGCGGGATTTACGTGTCCCGCTGTTCCGCCGCCACATAGCAACACCCTCATACATTTTGCCTCGCATTTTTAGATATTGATAATAATATTCCCATTTCCGCAAGAAGAATTACTAAGGAGCTTCCTCCATAAGAGAAAAAAGGCAGTGAAATTCCTGTATTTGGAACCAAATCCGTCACAACCGCCATATTTAAAAAGGCTTGTATCCCAACTTGGCTTGTTATACCGAAAGCAACCATAGCAGGAAAACGTTCATCAGTCTTAAATGCAATTTTGTAACCCTTGTAAATAAGTAGCAAAAATAAAGCGATTAGAATTATGGCTCCTATGTATCCTGTTTCCTCACACCATATGGTGAATATAAAGTCATTCTGAGGCTCGGACACATAGCTGTACTTTTGTATACTGTTGCCTATTCCACGCCCCCACAGCCCGCCCGAGCCAATGGCATAAAGTCCCTGTGTAGTTTGCCATTTATCACTTAGTATATCAGCGTTTGGGTTCATAAACGACTCTATTCTTTTCATTGCATAATCGTTGGTTAAAAGGAATGCTACGCCTCCTGCTAAGCCTGTTGCACCGTAGCATAAAAGCATTTTTTTAATACTTGCGCCTGTTATAAAGATTATACTAAAGCCGATTAAAGCCAAAATTATCGTTCCCGACAAATGCTTTTCCAGCAAAACCAAGCCACAGGCAAGGAACAGAAAAGCACCGGGAATTATTATTTCACCAACCATTCCCTCCTTTTTATTTCTGTCAGCCCACCAACTGAGCATTAAAATAATGCCGAGCTTCATAAGCTCTGATGGCTGAAAGCTTAAGGGCGTGCCGGGCACACCCAACCACCTTTTTGCCACCCCCTCAGAAAATCCGCCTATCAGTACAAGTACAAGCATTATAATGCAGAAAGTGTAAAATGCAGGCGCAATTTTCCTATACAGCCTATAATGTAATTTACACATAAACAGCATTACAAAAATGCCAATCGCTAAAAATATCGCTTGCCTTTTGATATAATAGCTACCATCTCCGTAGTGCGCCACCCCGTACGGATAGCTTGCGCTAAAAACCATTGCTGTTCCTAAGGAAAGTATAGTTAATACAATAAATAACAGCTTATAATCAATTCTTTCTTTTTTATCCTCTTTTTTATTTTTCCTTTCAGTGTTTTTCGGTACAATTTTCATATCACAATATCATAAATACCGCTAAAACGCAGAACAAAAGATTAACAATTCCAAATACAGAAACCACCCTCATCTCCCCCCAGCCTTGTTTTTCAAGGTGATGGTGCAACGGCGCCATTTTAAATAATCGCTTACCCTTGGAAATTTTAAAATATACAACCTGCAAAATAACGGTAAGAGCTTCCAAAACAAAAACAAAGCCGTAGATTAACACAACAAACGGGTTGTTAAATACAAAGGCTGTCCCTGCTATTATTCCGCCAAAAAATAATGACCCGGTGTCTCCCATAAATACCTTGGCAGGGTGTAAATTATATACCAAAAATCCCAAAGCTCCACCCATAATCACCGCACCTAAAACTGTCAGTGATGTACTGTAAATAACCAAACTTCCCGAAAGTATAAAGAAAACACCGACGGTTAAAGTGCAGGTGGATGCAAGTCCATCCAAGCCATCGGTTAAATTCACCGCATTCACCACACCGCATAGCAACAAAAACGCTAAGGGATAATAAAATACGCCCAAATCAAATGTTAATTTCGTAAACGGAATTGAAATTGCCGTGGAAATACCCACCGTAAAATGTATACTTATCAAAAAACCTATTGCCAAAGCTCCTTGAAGAATAATTTTTCCCATAGGGGACAAGCCCTTATTTTCCGCTTTTTTCAGCTTTGCCAAGTCATCAATTATTCCAATCACTCCATTTAGCAGTGCATAGCAAATAATGTTAAATAATAAAGCAATTTCTCTGCTTTCAACATTATTGAACATAACTATCAAGCAAACAATAGATGACAGCAAAATAGCCGCAATAAAGCCTATGCCTCCCATTGTTGGCGTGCCTTCCTTATTCTTGTGCCATTTTGGACCGATTTCCAATATTTTTTGCCCTACACTGTTTTTCTTTAATACGGGTATTAACCACCTTGTAAAAGCAAATGTTAAAATAAATGTTGATATAAACAGAATTAAAAATATTTCAAAATTCTTCATTCTCAAGCTCTCTCATTTTTTCTATTATTTCTTTAAAATTCAGTGCATTGCTGGCTTTTACCAAAAGAACTGTCTCTTTATTGATAACTTTATATATCTCTTCTCCCGCCTCAATATTAGACGAAAAATATATTCCCTTGCCATACCCTTTGATATATTCTTTTGCTAATTCACCGCGCACATAAAGGTCGCTTATCGCCTTATCCTTACATAGCTCCCCAATTTTTCTGTGCAATCTTACCCCATCATCACCAAGCTCTAACATATCTCCCAAAAGTAAAATCAGGCGCTTTCCCCTTGTATAGGCATAACCTATTGCATTTAGTATTGCTCCCTCCATGCTTTCATACGAGGCATTATAGCAATCACATATTATCTCGCAACCGTTTATAACCGTTATTTCTCCGCGCAATTGACTTTTTTTATACTCTTTTAGCCCTTTTTTAATTTTTTCGTCCTCTAAACCAAATATTTTTCCTACCGCAAAGGCATAAACAGCATTTAAAACATCGTGGTGAAAAATGCTGTTAATCATAACATTCGTGCATTTACCTATATTGAACGAAATGGTGCCGCTTTCTTGCTTTATTTCCGTAGGAAAATAATCTCCCCTATCTCCTACAAAGACCCCTTTTATTCCCTTTTCGAATGATGCTTTTCTAAATCTTTCCTCACTTGGCAAAACGGCGGTTTCTTTTACAAAATCAAGCATTTCCGTTTTCGCCTTAAAAATATTTTCATAGCTTCCCAGCAAGCCGAGATGAGCGCTGCCACAGTTTGTGATGACGCCAATGTCAGGCTCTGTAATTTTAGATAAATATGCTATTTCGTTCAGTCCCCTCATTCCCATTTCAACAACGCAAATTTCAGCGTTATTTTTCTCCAAAAGAGTAAGAGGTACGCCTATTTCATTATTTTGATTTTCTTTTGTACTGTATACCGAGTATTTTTGCTTTAAAACCGCTGCTATCATATCCTTTACTGTGGTTTTTCCGGCACTGCCCGTAACACCAACCACCTTAGTTTTTCCCTTGTGTGCATTTGCCAAGAGCCCAAGCGCCCTTGTTGTGTCCTCAACATAAATTATAGGAGCATCGCATTCGATTTTTTGGTCAGAAACTATTAGCTTTGCACCGTTATTAATAGCCTCATTTACAAAGCTAATCCCTTTGTATTTTTTACCGTTAATGGCAATAAAACAGTGCCCGCTTTTGCTCGTTTCCTTTGAATTAACGGAAATAGCCGTTATTATTCCATTATCACCAAAAAGCTTACCATTTATGGCGCTTGCAAAGCCCTCGAATGAATACTTTAATCCATTAATCACTCTTTAATACCTCGTCAAGTATTTCCCACTCACTAAAATGGCGCTTTTCCTGCCCAATAATTTCGTACTCCTCGTGCCCCTTTCCCAAAAGAAGCAACGCATATTTATCATTCATATACTTAACAGCCGCCTTTATCGCATCTTTACGGTTAGGTATAACTGCAAAGCTTTTGTTTTTGTCCACGCCCTTTACGATATCCGCTAAAATATCATTTAATTTCTCTGTCCTTGGGTTGTCTGCGGTTACAATTGTAAAGTCAGCGAGATTGGAGCTTATTTTTCCCATTTCTGCCCTCTTGCTTCTATCTCTGTCCCCACCGCAACCGAATAGCACAATTATTTTTTTATCTTTTTCTATTTCCTTTACCGCTTTAATTATGCTTTCCGTAGCATAGGGTGTGTGGGCATAATCAATGTAAATCGGATAATTCTTATACCTTTCCATCCTGCCCTTGATTTTTGTAAGATTTCTTATTCCGGCTATAATACTTTCTTTGTTTATGCCCAATGCTACCCCGCATGCCAATGCCAAAAGGCTATTGTAAACTGTAAATTTTCCGGGTATAGCACTACTGATTTTAGCTAAACCGCCCTCAAGCACCGCCTCATATTCACATCCTTGAGCAGATACCGTCACATTTTTTGCACAAATATCACCGCTTGCCAAAACAGATGTCGAAGCAGATTTATGCTTATATGTTTCATATAACCTTTTTCCATATTCATCATCAATATTTATTATTCCCTTCTTGCACATCTTAAGCAGCTTTTCTTTTGCGCAAAAGTAATCCTCCATATTTCCGTGATAGTCCAAATGCTCCGAGGTTAGGTTAGAAAATGCGCCGATATCTATGTTAATTCCATCAAGCCTGTGTTGCTCCAAGGCGTGGGAGGATGCCTCAATTACCGCAACCTTTACACCATTTTCTTTCATTTTATTATATATTAAATATAAAATTTCAGGATCAGGCGTTGTCATTGCGGGACAAAGATCACAAACGGCGCACTCGTTTTTTATGTCAACTCTTTCGCCGTTTATCATTATATCAACGGTTGAAATCAAGCCGCAGGGGATTTTCGCCTCTTGCAAAATGCTGTACAAAAAATATGCACTTGAGGTTTTTCCGTTTGTTCCTGTTATTGCAACCGTTATTATCCCCTGTGACGGATTACCGTAATAGCTCGCCCAAAGCTTTGCTAAGGCTTCCCTTGTGCTTTCAACCAACACATAGGGTATTTTTTCATTGCATACATTAGCATCTTCGGTAAAAATCACTGTTGCGCCTTGCTTTATTGCTTCATAAATATAATCGTTTCCATCCCTTTTCGTGCCCTTCAAAGCAACAAAGCATGTATTGTCTTTTACTTTTCTGTGGTCACTTGCTATAAACTCTATTTTAGTATCCTCTTTTACAGAGGTTTTTATAATTTTTATTCCCTTTGTTATATCTTTTAAACGCATAATTCTAATCCTTATGGTCAGTAAACAGTACTTTTATGGTAATAACCGTGCCCTTCGGCAGTGGTGTGCCCTCACTGTAGCTTTGCGAAACTACCGTTACCCCCTGACCGAGCTTATAATTTGTGGCACCCTCTATTCTCACATTAAATCCGCATTTGCTTAAAAGGATATTTGCCTCCTCTGCAGTTTTACCCACCACATTTGGCACAACACCTGTATTTTGCATTTCTTTTTCTGTATATAAAATTACCTTTCCTGTTTTTTTATATATTTCAGTGCCGCCAATGGGCATTTGACTGCAAACGATGCCTCCGTCGCCCACAATTTCAAATTCTACATTATCATTTTCCAAAATCTTAGTTGCCTCGTCCAAAGCGTATCCTTTAAGGCTTTGGACAGTGTATTTTTCAAAATTTTCGTCCTTTTCGGTATATTCCGCCTTTATGCCCAAATAAGGCAAAATCAGCTCCAGCAGGCTTGAAACATAGGGTGCCGCCACCACGCTGCCGTATTTACTTCCTATGCTTGGCTCATCCACAAGTATAATAACCGCAACCTGAGCATCCTCCGTGGGTGCATAGGCTATACAGGAGGAAACTCGGTAGGAGGTATTACCGTTCTCATCCAGCTTATCCTTTTTTTCAGAGGTTCCTGTCTTTGCTGCAACGCTGTATCCCGCTACATAGGCATTTTTTGCTCCTCCTTCGCCGTCAACACCCTCCTTAAGTATTTGTGAAATGGTTTTTGAAACCGATGTGCTTATAATTTGTTCACCCTGCTCTATGCTTGCCTCATATATAGTATTACCGTTATTATCAATAATCTCCTTCAAAAAATGCGGGGTTACCAAGTATCCACCGTTTGCAACGGCACTTACCGCCCTCAATTGCTGAATAGCCGTGGTTTTGAAGGTTTGCCCAAAGGAATATACTGCCAATGAAACATTAGAAAAGTCATCATAGCTATGGTAATACCCGTTCGCCTCAGAGGGCAAATCAATACCTGTTTTTACGGTGTAACCAAATCTTTTGAAGTACTGATAAAACTTTTCTCTGCCAATACTAAAGGCAAGCTTCATCATTGACGGGTTGCAGGATTGCTGCAGTGCCTCTGCAAAGGTTATTGTTCCGTGTCCTGTCCTTTTGTGGCAGCTGATTGCTCTATAAAATCCGTCAACCTTTAAAGAGCCTGTGCAGGTAAACATACTGTTTAGACTCGATGCATTTTCCTGCAAAGCAACCGAAGTAGTCACGAGCTTAAAGGTTGAGCCCGGCTCATATAGCTCAGTTACCGCCTTGTTATTCCACATGCTGAAAAGTAGGTTTAAATATTCATTTCTATATTCTTTACTGTTTGGTACAAACGCGTTAAGCTTCTCTTGTGACAGGCTATCAAGGGTATACGGCTCATTTAAGTCAAAGGAGGGATATGTTGCCATTGCGTAGATTTCGCCTGTTTTAGGATTCATTACAATGCCTGATGCGCGGTTTTGCGCTCCCGATTCAATGGAGGCTGCCTTTAGCTGTGCCTCTAACTGATATTGAATATATAAATCAATGGTGGAAACCACATTATAGCCGTTTTCATCCTCAATATACTGCTCGTACTGAAACGGCATATCCCCACCCTGGGCATTTTGCGCCGTTATATACTTACCGTTAGTGCCCTCGAGAATGTTATTATATGTCTTTTCTAAGCCGTAAATCCCCACACCGTCTGCGTTTACAAAGCCAATAGAATGGGATGCAAGACTTGAAAATGGATAGTATCTTTTTGTGCTTGCGCTTAACTGAATTTGCTCCTCTAAATCGTTTTCATCAATGAAAGCGCGGATTTTTTTTGATAATTCCTCATTTATATCCGTATCAATAACTTGATATTTATATCCCGTTTTTTTGGTTTTTTCTAAGACCTTGTCATAGCTTATGCCTAAAATTTCGGATATGCCCTTTGAAACAAGCTCGTTATCCTTTATGTTTTTTGGATTTACATAAACAGTCCATACGGTTTGGTTTGATGCTAAAACCGTACCGTTTCTATCGTAAATAACTCCCCTTTGAGGATTTACATTAGTTTCCACGGTTAACTGCTCCAAAACCTCGCTTTGATAGTCATCAAACCCTAAAATTTGCAGTTTAAACAGCTCAATAGCTATAGTAACTCCCACCAAAGCAAAGGCAATTAGTATAATTAGGCTTCTTTTAATTATTTTTCCGTTTAATCTCATTTTCTCCACCCATTACAGTACTTTACGATAAATTATATTTTTTTAAGATTAAACTTATGATAAAAAAAGCCCCGGCACGATTGTGCCGAGGCGAAATTAAGCTATTTAATTAAAGTCCACCGAAGCCTGATGTCATCACCAACATCATCATTGTAAGAATAAGGGTGATAACAACAGATGCGATGGGAAGATCCTTTATAGAAAAGCTCTCGTTAGCCTTAGAATCCTCTACCTCATTTGATGCGGTATCATTGAGGTTTACATATGTTGTGTCCAGATCCTTTTTCTTATTCTTTTTATTTTCTTTTCTCTTTTCATTAACATTATAGAAAGACTTATCCTTCTTGTTCTTTATTTTAGTTTCCTTATTTTCATAGCTTCTTATTGTAGTTCCGTACATAATTTTACTCTCCCATCTGAATTACAGCTTTTCTGCAATTCTTAATTTTGCACATTTAGAACGTGAATTTTCGTTAAGCTCCTTCTCGCTTGCTGTTATCGGCTTTTTGTTTACCGCCATCAGCTTTGGCTTATTTCCACATACACACACAGGAAAATCCTTAGGACAAATACAGCCCTGTGCATATTTATTAAAAGTACTCTTTACTATTCTATCCTCTAAAGAATGGAATGTCATAATAACTATTCTTCCACCCTTGTTTAGCTTTGCAACCGCTGCCTCGATTGCGGGGTTTATTACCTCAAGCTCATGGTTTACTTCTATCCTTATAGCTTGGAATGTCCTTTTAGCAGGATGCTGTGCTTCCTTTCTTGCCGCCGCTACAGGGATAGCGCTTTTTATTATTTCAGCAAGATGAAGCGTTGTTTTTATTGGAGATTTCTCTCTTTCACTCACAATTCTCTTAGCAACGAGATGTGCGAACTTTTCTTCACCGTAATCTTTAATAATTCTTTTAAGGTCAAACTCGGAATAAGTATTAACAACATCGTATGCTGAGAAAGGGGAGCACGGGTTCATTCGCATATCAAGCTCTGCGTCACTATTATACGAGAACCCGCGCACGGGGGTGTCAAGCTGATGAGACGAGACACCTAAATCCATAAGAACTCCGTCTATATGGACAATATTTAACTGATTAAGTATTTGGCCAAGCTCAGAAAAGTTATTTTTAACTATTATTGAGCGTTCGCCGTATTTTTCAAATCTTTCAGTACATGTTGCAATTGCCGCATCGTCCTGGTCGATTGAGATTAGCTTTCCTGTTGTCAGCCTCTTGAGTATCTCCTCAGAGTGTCCGCCACCGCCTGCGGTGCAATCAACATAAACACCGTCGGGCTTTATGTCAAGACCCTCAATGCACTCATTAAGCATTACAGAATAGTGTGAAAATTCCATTTTAACCACCTTAGAGCTTCATTTGAATCATAAGCTTTTTGATATTATCCATATCAACATTTTTCTTTTTGTCCTCAAATCCTTCAACCGCCCAAATTTCAAGGTGCGTTCCAACGCCGAGAATTGCTAAGTTCTTAACAACCGAATCCTTATCAACCTTTAGCTTTTCCTTCAAGAAATTAGGGATCACAATTCTTCCTTGTGAATCAATTTGAACATCTACGGTATTCGAGTAAACTTCACGGATATAATCCTCAAACTCTGTAGGTGGGAATGTTGCAAGCTTTTCCTCATACCTTTGCCACTCCTCGTTGGAGTAAACTAAAATACATTTGTTAAAGCCATTGTGACTTAGCTTAAATGAATCTCCAAGAGCATCCTTGTACTTTGCGGGTACAAACACTCTATTTTTGCTATCAATAGTATGCTCATAACGACCGTAAAGCATAATTTTCTCTCCTTTCGCTCCACTTTCCTCCGTAAAAGCTCCACTTTCCACCACTTTTATGTACTCATTATATAACAATACTTTCCAAATTGCAATAGTTTTTCGAAAATTTTTTGAATTTTTTTAATATTTTTTATAAAAGGCTCATAAAATGGTATTTTGAGCAAAAAAAATAAGCGCCTTTTGTGGGCGCTTTGCAATTATTAATTTTTTGTTAATTTCCCATTTTCGGGCTGAAAACCCACAAAAAAGCAGAAAAAGTGGGGATTTTCCCCACTCAATCTATTATTTAGCCTTGGTTTTTCAAAAAAAACTCTTTAGCCTCATCCGCTATCTCCACGGGAAGCAAATCCGATACATCCTCGCCCTGCTTTAGCCTGTCTCTCACCGCAGTTGAGCTGATTTTTGAAAATGCATCACCGCATTTTATTATTTCTGTTTCAAAGTTGGTGTCAAAGCTACTCATCCTTTGGGCTAAGTTTTTTTCATAAACCATATCCTGCTCATCTCTTACGCCGCGGATAATGTGTGTTATACCCATTTTGTGCATATAGTCAGCTGTTAATCCGCTGTATGCATCTGCAATTGCGTTTTTATATCCGCTTATTGCCATTTCAATAAGCCGCTTCTTTTGTTCAAGGGTAAACATATATTCCTTTGCCTCATTCACAAGGGCAACCACATATACGGTGTCATACCTTTCACAGGCATATTTAATAAGCTCCATATGACCCAAGGTAATAGGGTCAAAGCTCCCTGTTACAATAGCCTTCATTTTAAGCCTCCACAGGTCTTAACACTGTTACATAGGAAATAGAATACCTTGCCTGCTTTTGAATAATAAAGCTTGATTTCAATTCCTCATTGCCCTTAAAAATATCCTCTTCTCCGCTTTCGCAAATCACAAATGCGTTTTTGGACATAACATTGCCCTCAATTAGCTTTTTAAGCACATCATCAATGCAGCGGCTCTTGTATGGTGGGTCTATAAAAATTATATCATACTGCTCCTTGCCTGCAATTCCCTTCACCATTTGCTCCCAGGAGCAGGTGGAAATTCGGCATTTGTCGAAAAGCTTTGATTTTTTCGCATTTCGCATTACAATATCTACCGCATCACGGGACGAGTCGCAAAAGGTTGCCTTCTTAGCGCCGCGACTTAGCGCTTCCAAGCCAAGCTGACCGCTACCCGCAAATAAATCAAGCACACACGCGCCCTCAATATCAAACTGTATCATTGAAAAAATTGCTTCCTTAACTCTTTGTGAGGTCGGTCTTGTCGCCTCCCCCTCAAGTGTTTCCAAATTCATTCCCTTAGCAATTCCTGTTATAATTTTCATATCTACCTCAATTACTCTTTAAATAATCGTATATCTTTTCTGCATCCTTTTTGCCAATTCCCTTAACTGCGGCAATCTCATCAATGCTTGCTTCTCTCAAAGCTGTCAAGGTCTTAAAATGAGCCATAACGCTTTTTGCCTTTGAGTTGCCAATGCCATCAATATTCTCGAGGGAATACCGCTTTAAGGTCTTGCGCTTGGCAGTGTCCATTTTGGAAACAGAAAACCTATGCACTTCCTCTTGAAGCTTATAAACAAATACAAAGACAGACTGCTCCTTTGCAATGCTTATTTCCTTATCCTCTGTAACAACGGTTCTTGTTTTGTGATGCTCATCCTTAACCATACCGAACACAGGCACATCTATTCCGTTTTCCTTAAGTGCCTTTTTTACAACAGACACGTGGGTAGCGCCGCCGTCAAGCAAAATCAGGTCCGGCATATTTGAAAAGCTGCCCCGTTCATCATCAAGGTGGGAAAAGCGCCTTAGTATAACCTCAGTCATTGCCGCATAATCATCAGCACCGAATTGGTTTTTGATTTTAAATACACGGTAATCACTCTTTTTAAGCTTTCCGTTTTCGGAAACAATCATTCCTGCGGTTATATGCTCATTTCCCAAATTGGAAATATCATACGCCTCAATTCTTTCAACAGTTTTACTTAATCCAAGCATCTCGGATAGCTTTAACAACACCCTATTGTCCTGCTCCATCTTGTTTTTGTACTGCTTTGCCTGCTCCTCTGCATTGTGTGATACCATATCGCAAAGCTTTTTGGTATCTCCTTTTTGCGGAACCCTTAGCCTTACAGCCCTTTTGGATATGCTTCTTATATATTCCTGCACAAGCTCCATTTCGCCCACATCAAAATCGAAGGCTAATAAAATTTCACTCGGCACATATTCTCTTTTGGTATACAGCTCCGTAATGAAAGACGACATATATTCGTATCCCTTATCAACCGTTAGCTCAGATGCACCAAATATAAAATTATCACTGTCCGATATTATTCCGCTTCTAATGTAAAACACGGAAATACAGGTTGAAAGATTGTCACTGTAAACCGCTATAATATCATACTCATCGTCAGGGGAGCCAACAACCTTCTGCTTATCTCTTAGCCGCTTTAGTGCCTCTATTCCGTCACGGCACCTTGCAGCATCCTCAAAGCACTCATTCTCAGCATACTTGTACATCTGCTCAGTAAGAGCGTTAACCGCCTCCTTGATATTGCCCCTTAGTACATCGGCAGCACACTGCATAATCTTATAATAGCTCTGTTGGCTGATACTGTTGTCGCAAGGAGCTACGCACCTGCCAATTTGCTTGTATATGCAAGGTCTTTCCTTGCCTATATCTCTTGGAAACACCCGTTTGCACATTGGTATGCTAAGAGTTCTTTCAAGCACACCGAGCACGCCGTAAACAACGCCTGCGCCCGAGTACGGTCCAAAATACTTGGCACCGTCAAGCTGCCTTTTTCTTGTCATACTCATACGGGGATATTCCTCGTTCATAGTCAGCTTAATGTACGGATATGACTTTGAATCCTTAAGCAAAATATTGTATTTCGGAGTATATTGCTTAATTTTAACATTTTCTAATGCCAGCGCCTCAATTTCAGTATCACAAAAAACAGTGTCGAAATCCTCCACCTGTGAAACCATCTTCACGGTTTTGATGTTGGCATCAGATGAAAGATGAAAATACTGAGAAACCCTATCCTTTAAAGAACGGGATTTGCCAACATATATGACCCTCCCGTTTTTGTCCTTCATAATGTATATACCCGGTGTTTTAGGCAGAGAGGCAGCCTTTTTTCTTAAATATTCAAGCCTTTCATTTGTCATAATTGCCCACCATAATTAAATAGGCGACAGTCAAAGACCATCGCCGTAATGTTATGTAAATTAGTCATTAAGCTCGGATGAAATAAGCTTTTCAAGACCGTTAAGTGCCTCAGCCTCATCCTCACCATCTGCAATCAATGTAACAGCAGTGCCCTTAACTATACCCATAGAAAGAACGCCAAGCAAGCTCTTAGCATTAACTCTTCTATCCTCCTTCTCAATCCAAATAGACGCCTTAAATGTGTTCGCCTTTTGAATAAAGAATGTAGCGGGTCTAGCATGCAAGCCAACCTCATTTACAATTGTAACATCACGTGATACCATAATTCTCTCCTCTTTCAATGTAAGGACACGCCCAAAATAAATTCGTGTCTTATTATAACAAACATTTATTTAAAAATCAATACTTTTTCACTAAAAATTATATCTTTTTCAATTAATTAGCGCTTTTATTAGTAAATATTAGATTTTTATGGTAAAAAGTTAGTTATATTGCTGTTTTTTTAATTTACATCTTGAAATTATAGAAAATATATTATATAATGTTAGGGAAAATTTTTCATAAAGCTTTGAAAGGATTTTTGTTATGATTAATACTGAAAAAACAATGGAAAAAATCGTTGCTCTATGCAAGACAAGGGGCTTTGTATATCCCGGCTCTGAAATTTACGGCGGTCTTGCCAACTCTTGGGATTTCGGTCCTTTAGGCGTAGAGTTTAAGAATAATATTAAAAAGGCTTGGTGGAAGAAATTTGTGACTGAGTCCAAGTACAATGTGGGTCTTGACAGTGCAATCCTTATGAACCCACAGGTTTGGGTAGCATCAGGTCACGTTGGCGGCTTCTCCGACCCGCTTATGGACTGTAAGCAGTGCAAAACAAGACACCGTGCAGACAAGCTTATTGAGGATTGGGCTGCTGAAAACAACGAGGCTGTAAACCCCGCTACTATGTCTAACGAGGAGATGTTCTCCTTCATCAAGGAAAAGAAGATTGTTTGTCCTTCCTGCGGTAGCGGTGACTTTACCGATATTAGAAAGTTCAATCTTATGTTCAAAACCTTCCAGGGCGTTACTGAGGATTCCACATCTGAGCTTTACCTTCGTCCCGAAACTGCACAGGGCATTTTTGTAAACTTTAAGAACATCGCAAGAACCACCCGTAAAAAGATGCCTTTCGGCGTTGGTCAAATCGGTAAATCCTTCAGAAACGAAATCACCCCCGGCAACTTCATTTTCCGTATCCGTGAGTTTGAGCAGATGGAGCTTGAGTTCTTCTGCAAGCCGGGCACTGACCTTGAGTGGTTCAAGTATTGGAAGGACTACTGCGCAAACTTCCTTTACAACTTGGGTATGAAGAAGGAAAACCTTCGTCTAAGAGACCACGACCCTGAGGAGCTTTGCTTCTACTCTAAGGCTACAACAGACTTTGAGTACTTATTCCCGTTCGGTTGGGGCGAGCTTTGGGGTATTGCTGACCGTACCGACTACGACCTAACACAGCACGCTAATTTGTCCGGTGAGGCTATGGACTACTTTGATGCTGAAACAAACGAAAAGTATGTTCCATATGTTATCGAGCCATCCCTCGGTGCTGACAGAGTTACTCTTGCTTTCTTGGTTGAGGCTTATGACGAGGAGGCGGTTGGAGAAAACGATGTTCGTACAGTTCTTCACTTCCACCCTGCATTGGCGCCCTTCAAGGCTGCTGTTCTTCCTCTTTCAAAGAAGCTTTCTGAAAAGGCTTCAGCTATTCAAGAGGAGCTTTGCAAGTACTTCACTGTTGACTTTGATGAAACAGGCTCTATCGGTAAGAGATACCGCCGTCAGGACGAAATTGGCACTCCATTCTGCATCACATATGACTTTGAGTCTGAGGCAGACGGCTGCGTAACAGTTCGTGACAGAGATACTATGGAGCAGGTAAGGCTTCCTATTTCTGAGCTTAAGAGCTACATTGGAGAAAAAATAATGTTTTAATCTTGACAAATAAATAACTTAATGCTAAAATTACTTTAAATAAAGACTGTGACGGAGACAGTACTGCTTGGCAAAGGCTTAAGCGAGTTGGGGACGGTGGAAGCCCAATGTTAGTAGCCATTCACGAATATCACTCCCGAGTTGCTATACGAATTCAGTAGTATTTGACGGTTTCCTCCCGTTACAGAAGACACATATGGTGGTATGTTGAATAGGTGGTAACGAATAAGTTTTATCTCGTCCTGTTCATGCAGGGCGAGATTTTTTATTACAAAATAAAAACGAAAGGAATTTCAAAGATGTACAATAAGGTTTCTACTAATCTTAACTTCGTTGAAAGAGAAAAAGCAACTGAGCAATTTTGGAAGGATGAGCAAATTTTCGAAAAAAGCATAAAAATGCGCGAAAGCTCCCCCTCCTACACATTTTATGACGGACCCCCAACAGCTAACGGTAAGCCCCATATCGGTCACGTGCTTACCCGTGTTATCAAGGATATGATTCCAAGATACAGAACTATGAAGGGCTATATGGTTCCAAGAAAAGCAGGCTGGGACACCCACGGCTTGCCTGTTGAGTTAGAGGTTGAAAAGCTTCTCGGTCTTGACGGCAAGGAGCAGATTGAAGAGTACGGCTTAGAGCCATTTATCGCAAAATGTAAGGAAAGTGTTTGGAAGTACAAGGGTATGTGGGAGGACTTCTCCTCCACTGTCGGCTTCTGGGCTGATATGGACCACCCATATGTAACATATAGCAACAACTTTATTGAATCTGAGTGGTGGGCTTTGAAGCAGATTTGGGACAAGGGTCTTCTCTACAAGGGCTTCAAGATTGTTCCGTATTGCCCACGCTGCGGCACACCTCTATCCTCACACGAGGTTGCGCAGGGCTATAAGGCTGTTAAGGAAAAATCTGCGGTTGTAAGATTTAAGGTTATTGGCGAGGACGCTTATTTCCTTGCTTGGACAACAACACCTTGGACACTTCCGTCAAACGTTGCCCTTTGTGTTAACCCGGAGGAAGCATACTGCAAGGTAAGTGCAGCTGACGGTAAGGTTTACTATATGGCTAAGGCTCTTCTCGACAAGGTGCTTGGCGCACTTGTTAAGGAGGAGGGCGAAAAGGCTTACGAAATTCTTGAGGAATACAAGGGTAAGGATCTTGAGTACAAGGAATATGAGCCCTTGTTTGCCTGCGCAGGCAACAGCGCAAAGAAGCAAAACAAGAAGGCGCACTTTGTAACCTGTGATAGCTACGTAACAATGGAGGACGGTACGGGTATTGTTCACATTGCCCCTGCATTTGGTGAAGACGACTCCCGTATTGGCAGAAATTATGACCTTCCGTTTGTTCAATTTGTAAACGGCAAGGGTGAAATGACCGAGGAAACTGACTATGCAGGCGTTTTCTGCAAGAAGGCTGACCCAATGATTCTTGCTGACCTTTCTAAGGAGGGCAAGCTATTTGATGCTCCTAAATTTGAGCATGATTATCCATTCTGTTGGAGGTGTGACTCTCCCCTTATCTACTACGCAAGAGAATCTTGGTTTATCAAGATGAGCGCAGTTCGCGATAACCTTATTAAGAACAACAACACAATTAACTGGATTCCCGACTCAATCGGCAAGGGTCGCTTTGGCTCTTGGATCGCAAATGTACAGGACTGGGGTCTTAGCCGTAACAGGTATTGGGGTACTCCGCTTAACATTTGGGAATGCGAATGCGGACACAAGCATTCTATCGGCTCTATTGAGGAATTGAGGTCTATGTCCGACAACTGTCCCGATAATATCGAGCTTCACAGACCTTTTGTTGACAATGTCACCATCAAGTGCGAAAAGTGCGGCGGACAAATGAAGCGTGTGCCCGAGGTTATTGACTGTTGGTTTGACTCAGGTGCTATGCCGTTTGCTCAGCATCACTATCCATTTGAAAACAAGGATTTGTTTGAACAGCAGTTCCCCGCTGACTTTATTTCCGAGGCGGTTGACCAAACAAGAGGTTGGTTCTATTCCTTGCTTGCCATTTCTACTCTTATCTTTGATAAGGCTCCCTATAAAAACGTTATTGTTCTCGGTCACGTTCAGGATGAAAACGGACAAAAAATGTCCAAATCCAAGGGTAACGCGGTTGATCCGTTTGATGCGCTTGAAACCTACGGCGCCGATGCAATCAGGTGGTACTTCTACACTAACTCTGCTCCTTGGCTACCTAACCGTTTCCACGGAAAAGCGGTTGTTGAGGGTCAGCGTAAGTTTATGGGTACTCTTTGGAACACATACGCCTTCTATGTTCTCTATGCTAACATTGATAAGTTTGACCCAAGCAAATATAGCTTGAAGGATTGTAAGCTTTCCGTTATGGATAAGTGGTTGCTTTCAAGAATGAACACTATGGTTAAGGATGTTGACAATTGCTTGGCTAACTACAAGATTCCGGAGGCTGCAAAGGCGCTTGACTCCTTTGTTGATGAGCTTTCCAACTGGTATGTAAGGCGCGGCAGAGAGAGATATTGGGCTCAGGATATGACTGATGACAAGATTAGTGCATATATGACCCTTTATACCGCCCTTGTAACCGTTGCCAAGGCAAGTGCGCCTATGATTCCGTTTATGTCGGAGGACATTTACAGAAATCTTGTTTGCAACATCTATAAGGATGCTCCTATAAGCGTTCACCTCTGTGATTTCCCAACGGTTGACGAAAGCGCTATTGACACTGAGCTTGAGGAAAATATGGAGGAGCTGTTGAGCATCGTTGTTATGGGACGTAGTGCGCGTAACGGCTCAGCAATGAAGAACCGCCAGCCTCTTTCCACAATGTATGTTAAGGCAAGAAAGCAGCTCCCAAGCTACTGCATTGATATTATCGAGGATGAGCTTAACATTAAAAGCGTTGAGTTTGTTGATGATATGTCCGCATTCTCCTCTTACTCCTTCAAGCCACAGCTAAAGACTGTTGGTCCAAAGTACGGCAAGTTCTTGGGTCAAATAAGAACAGTTCTTGCAGGTCTTGACGGAAACAAGGCAAAGGCGGAGCTTGATGCAACAGGCTTTATCAGGTTCGATGTTGACGGCAACGAAATTGCATTGGCTGAGGAAGATTTGCTAATCGACATCCAGCAAAAGGAAGGCTACTTCTCTGTTTCCGACAAGTATACAACCGTTGCGCTTGACACTAACTTAACAGATGAGCTTATAGAAGAGGGCTTTGTTAACGAGGTAGTAAGCAAGCTCCAAACAATGCGTAAGGATTCCGACTTCAATGTTACAGACCACATCACTGTATATGTCAGCGGAAACGAAAAGCTTGAAGCAATCATTAAAAATAACGAAAACGAAATTTCAAAGATAGTTCTTGGCGATAACTTCGTTTACGGAAGTGACTCGAGCAATGCAAAATCCTGGGACATCAACGGCGAAAAGGTTACTCTTTCAGTTGAAAAGCTTTAATAATTATGCCTCCGACAAGAAATTCTTGTCGGAGGCTGCTTTTATTTTTCGGCTAAGGCTATCAATTCTCGGTATTTCTCATTGTTTTGCAAGGCTATAAACCGAGAATCCGTGAGCTTTGTTACTAATCTTTGATATCTGTCAACCTGTTTTCTATACAATCCGTGAGGAATAGAATTTAAAAGAGGTGATTTGGTATTAGTATCATTATCTATCATTTGACTCTCATACAAGTCGTAATTCACCATTTTTTCAAGATAGAATAATGCTTTATCTCTGTCATTCATTTTCAAATATATCTCCGCCAAAAGCATATACAAATCTCCATGCTCTCGGTGATGAATAGGAGGCATAGTGTCATTATCTTTAAAAACACACCTTATTAGCTCAAGTGAAGTTTCCAAAACACTCGCTGCGTCCATATATTTCTCTTGTAACACATAGCTTTTTGATAACTTCGTTATTATATTCAGCATGCCTTCAAGGTAATGGAGAAATCCGTATTGACAGCTTTTAGATTCAGTCACATAATCCTTTTTCCAGTGCGCATAATATGCGTACATAACATGGATATTAAAATCAGCTCTATACGGAAATTGGATGGCGTGTGATTTTGCTTCATCAAAATTTCCATACGCGGAATGTAATATGACCATAATCATATGTGTTCGCATTACATCCGAGATATTTTTAGAATATGATATTACCAAATTTGCATACCGAACACAGTCTTTATATATTTGCTCTGCTCCTTCGGCATAGTACAATTCTTCATTTTCGGGATATGAAAGCGCAATTCCCGTTTCTAAACATTGCATAAGTAGAAGCTCATTGCTTGGGTAAAGCTTTAATCCCTCTTGAAGCGCGTTGTATTTTTCAAGAAGCTTTTCTGCTGTTAGAGGGGTAGATAGGAAAGCCTGTGCGTTTTTAAGTATTTGAATTACTTCTTCGTTCTCATCAATACCGTGTAAGCAGAACAAAACATCCGTACTTACCCCAAATAATCGTGCGAGAGGAACAATCTGTGAAATATCAGGCATTCCTGTATCATTTTCCCACTTTGAAATTGCCTGAAATGTTACGCCAAGCTGTTCAGCAAGCTCCTCCTGTGTCAATCCTCGTTCTTTACGCAACTTGCGTATAATTTGTCCCATCGTTTCCTTCATAGTAATCTCTCCGCATATTTAATAAGTTTGTGATTATATTATCTCACAGTTTTTGTGTATAAAGAAGCGACTAATAATTGAACATAATTCAACTTAGCGTTGAATTAATTATAGCATAATCGTAAAGCACATACAAGAAAAAAGCCGAGCATGTTGCTCGGCTGTTTGCTTTATGCAAAAAATCCATATGAATTGTGTAAAATCAGGATTACAGATGCAGCAATTGCCGCCACAACTATAAGCACCGCAAATGCACCAAGAGGGGTAAGCTTTCTTTTTCTGTTTTTCATTTTTCGCTCCATTTTCTTGCGTTTTCAAGTAAATATTTTTCAGCCATAGGACACCATATGTTTCCGTTTTCCTTGCAAATCGCATCAAGCCCTTTAAACAAGCTTGCGTTTTTATTATTTTTCGAGGACAAAGCCTCAAAATCGGAAATTTTTGTAAGCGGCAAAGATATTTCCGTATAAATCAGCTTTTTCGCACCTTCAAGATTAGGTAAATTAAGGGTTGTGTCAGCAACAGCATCAATTCCTCCAATATGCGTTATCATCACACTTGGGTTGATTTTTCCCTTTTCCATTAGCTCAACCGCCATTACCATATCGTCACGGTTTCCGCCGCTTGTGCCAACAATATGGGTCGAGGCATAGTGTGCGTTGTAAAAATTGAACTGCGCAGAAAAGTCTTTTTTAGTAGGTCCTGCAAAAAAATTTAGGCATCCGTCCTCACACAGTAAGCTGTCGCCAAGCTGAACCAATGCACTGACAGGGGCAAAAACAAATACATCGTCATATCCCGTGCCACCGCTTAGCCTCATCAGCTCATCCTTATCGCTTGTATTAACAAAAGTTAGCCTTTCGTTTTCAAAAAGCTCCTTTGCCCTGTTAATCTTCAAATCATCTATTTCGGTAACTACCAACAAAGAAGGAGGGATTTCAAGCCCATTTAAGGCATAATCTATGGCGCCAAGCCCCATTGGACCGCAGCCTGCCAAAATCAGCATTTTGCCACCCTTTTTCACGCCCATATTATGTATGTATTTTCCCTTTTCTGTGTGATAGCTTGCGTTAAAAGCGCCGATAATACAGCTCATAGGCTCTGACAAGCTGCCCATAAAAAAGCAATCCGAATTATATTTGATTAGGTTATTTGTTTCCATAACCTCATTTGGAATTACAACAAATTGAGAAGCGCCTCCAATAAATTCGTAGGAATAACCCGGGGCATCAAGGGAGCCGTTGTAGCAAAGCGCAGGCTGAATAACAAACCTATCGCCAACACTGTATTGGCTTTGCCATTTCTTGCCCACCTTCACTATTTCACCGCAAAACTCGTGACCGATTATAACAGGCCTTTCACTTATATTGTTAGGAACACGCTTATGCTCCTCTCCTTGAATTGCTGCCTTGTAGGAGGACATACAAATAGAGTCGGTTACAACCCTTGCCAAAATTTCACAATCCTTAATTTCGGGAAGCTCAAAGGTGTCAAGGCGCAAATCATTCTTTCCGTGCAGTCTTACCGCAACATTTTTCATTTCTACTTCCTCTTGCTGAAGAGGCTGTTCAGCCTTTGCTTCATTTCCTCTTCCTTCTTTTTTGTTTCCTCATACAATATTGTTGGATTTACAATACACCCGTCCACAATTTCACACTCAACAATCGCGTTGCGTATAAGCATATCAGCAAAGCCCTTGGGCATTTGCTCGCTCTTAAAGGTCACCGTTTCCTCATCCACCTCAAAGGTGGCTATTTTATTGCCGTTTTGGTCCTCGTCTATTCTGTCAAGAAAAATTTTCATAACTCACCTCAAGATTTTTTATTATTTTACCATAATATTGGCACAATTTCAACAATTTTGCGTTTTCTTAAAAAAGTATTTGTTTTTTAGCCTTATGTATGTTATACTATAATGGATAAATTATGTATATAACCTATATGGAGGAAAAGACATTGATTATAGCACTTGAAAATGCCAAGTATGAGCTTCAAAGCTTCCGCGAAAATATAAAAGAGCTTGGCAACGCACTAAGAATAGATGAACTAAAGATAGAGGTTGAAAAGCTTGAGCAAACAACATTTGACCCCGACTTTTGGTCGAACCAAGAAAATTCAACCAAGATTTTGCAAAAAATCAAACAAATGAAGGCAAAAATTGAAAATTACGAGGCTCTTGTCACAAAGCTTGAGGACACAATTATGATGGCTGAAATGGCAATTGAGGAGAATGATGAAAGCATGACTGAGGATATCCTTGCCGACCAGGAAGCAATTATCAAGGAGGAGGAAAAGCAAAGGATAGAGGTGCTTCTTTCAGGAGAATATGACAAAAATAACGCCATTATTTCCTTCCACCCGGGTGCTGGCGGCACAGAAGCGCAGGACTGGGCGCTTATGCTCTACCGCCTTTACACAAGATGGGGCGAAAAGCACGGATATAATGTTAAGCTTCTTGATTGGCTTGACGGTGAGGAAGCAGGCTTAAAAAGTGCAACCATTTTGGTTGAGGGCATAAATGCTTACGGTTATTTAAAGAGTGAAAACGGTGTTCACCGTTTAGTTCGTGTTTCACCTTTTGACTCTTCAGGACGTAGGCATACCTCCTTCGCTTCAGTTGAGGTTATGCCCGAGTTTGAGGATGACAACTCAATTGTTATCAATGAGGCTGACTTGGAAATCACCGCGCACCGTTCATCAGGCGCAGGTGGACAGCATGTAAATAAGACTGACTCAGCTATCAGAATTGTTCATATCCCCACAGGAATTGTTGTAGGCTGTCAAACAGAGCGAAGCCAGCTCCAAAACAAGGAAACCGCTATGAAAATGCTCAAATCTAAGCTTATGGAAATTAAGCAAAGAGAAAAGCTTGACCGAATTGAGGACATTAAAGGCAATAAAACCAACATCGAATGGGGCTCCCAAATTCGTTCCTATGTATTTATGCCGTACACCCTTGCAAAGGATACCCGCACAGGCTATGAGGACGGAAACATCCAGGCGGTTATGGACGGTGAAATTGACGGATTTATTAACGCATACCTAAAGGATAATGCAAGCAAATGATTAAGGAAGCATCAAGATTTAAGGACTCCTGCGTTTTTGAAGGAATGACCTCAATCCGCGCACTGCTTGACAACCTAAAGGATGGCAAGGAAAACGCCCGTAAAATTGAGAAAATTCTCTTTGACAAAGCAAAGGAAAAATCAAAGTCCAAGGAAATCGGATATTTAAAGAAAATGGGCGAGCTATTCAACTTTACGGTTGAAGGCTGTAACGCTAATGATATCGAAGCCTACACGGTTGGCGCTTCTCACGGTGGCATTATTGCACTTTGCGGTGAAAAATCCTACACTCAAATCTCAAGTGATAAAATTGTTAATAACGGATTTTATGTAATGATTGAGGGTATTGAGGACCCATATAACTTCGGCTACGCCCTGCGCTCTATTTATGCCGCCGGCGCTGACGGAATAATTTTGTCCGAGCGTAATTGGCTCTCTGCCGCAGGTGTAGTTTGCCGTTCTTCAGCAGGAGCAAGCGAAAGGCTTAATGTTTTTATTGAATGTGACGGATATATAGATATGTTCAAGCAAAAGGGCTATTCAGTTGTTTGCGCAGATATCAAAAACTCCGTTAGCGTATATGAGGCTGACCTAAAAAAGCCTATTCTGCTTATTGTCGGCGGTGAAAAAAGAGGAATATCCTCATCGCTTTTAAGCCAAGCTGACCAAATTGTAAGAATTGACTACGGACGCAGGTTCGATGCTGCCCTGTCTGCCGCATCCGCTTCCACAATCCTTGCATTTGAAATTTTTAGAAACAATAAATAACCAAAAACGCGTACTGAATTTCAGTACGCGTTTTTACTTTTACCCAAGACGGAAGATGCGACGCATATTCGACTTCATAACGATTACTTGAGTGTATATTAATTTTTTTGATTATTTCGGACAATGTTTAAATAGAATTCATTAGTTGAATAAACCTTAAAGTTACCATATTCGTCACCGCTCAAAAGTGGTTCAAAGCGGTTAACGTGAACATATTTAATATTAAGCGGTATAGGATTTATTATTAAAATGTTTTCTGTTTCCTTGTTGTCGTTGTGATATTTGCCATAGTCGGGTGTATGTAAAAACTTTTGTCCCTTAACCTTTTCGTGTGTTTCCGTATGAGTGAGCTTTAAAAATGTTGCTTCTATGTTCTTTGGCTTAAAGAAACTGGCTCTTATAAGAGCGCCCGCATTTCTTGTAACCAAAACAAAGCCTTTTACGCTTGTTAAGAAATAGTCATTTGATGTAATAAAATTCAAATTGACATTTTTAACAATAGAGGGGGTGAAATATTTAATTATGTATCTCTTATCAGTTGTTTCAATAACAAGTTCAGGTGATTTTGTATTTTTGAAAATTGATATGAATTGAGAGCCTGTTTTTTTAATTGAGATGCTTTGTGTTTTACAAAACACATTTAATTTGAAAAAGAATATTGTTCGTTTCAATATGGCTCTTACATATCTGTAAACCAAAATAAAAACCGCTATGCTTATAATCAGAACAAAAATTTGAAACAAAAATATTCCCCAATCTCTCACAATTGTTTGGGTTTGCGGATCCACTTGACTCCTCCTGTTAAATTCTATTTATACCTTCCATTCACCGGCATAATTTTGCAGTTGATTTTCTATTTCGATAAATTTTTCATTATTTCTTATAAAATCAAAATGCGCATCTTTAAAATATTCCAACAAATGATATACGTTATTGAATTTGTGGTCTAAATGAACAGAAGATTTTTCTATTTTTCCCTTAAAAAGTATAGAAGAATATTTCAACTCACCGCAATCTATATACTCAACAAAATTAATCGCGTGCTTCGCCGCATTTTCGATATAGCATAAAGTTTTTTCTATATCCTTGCTTTCAGCACAATCAAAAGCCAACTTTTTGTATGAGTCGCAGAGCGTTTCATTGTAAAACCCATAATCTTCCGCTTCAAAAATCAATTTTATAAAGTCGATTTGCTTCTTTCTAAGCAAAGTCATTTCTTTCGAGGAATATAACCAATCTCCCGAATCCATACGATAGTTGCACTTGATTCTATTAGCAATATTTTGAATATTCGTATATAACAAATTGTTTATACTTAGTTCTCTTAGCTTATCTCCCTTGTAAATAAGCTCCAAAAGAGATTCTCTGCTAAGAATGCTTCTGGGCATTTTATATGCCAATTCGACAGCTCTGTCCTCTTTCCCTATGTCACTATATACAATACAGAGGTTTTGAATAGCAGAAGCTCGAGTGTCAAATTCTTTGCATTCTGAAACTATTTTTTCTCCAAGCCTAATTATTTCCGCATCAATTTTACGTGCGTATTCTTCAGGTGGTGACTTTCTACGCTCAAGCTCAAGAACGTGCATATAATCGAGCATCAGCTCATAGCTATTGGGAAACTTATTCAACCCGCATTCTAACAATTCTTTACCCTCAGAAACAAAGCCACGTGAGTAATATTTGCTTGCTTCGGTTCTGATATTTTGAATCTCGCTTTTATTGCTGTTAACATTGATATCAAGCAATTCATCGGAAGACACACCAAAAACATTGCAAATTAAAGGAATAAATGTAATGTCAGGCATAGTTTTACCAATTTCCCATTGAGATACCGCTGATATTGATACATTTAAAAATTCCGCCAGGTCCTCTTGAGTCATATTCCTACTTTTTCTTAAATCCTTTATCTTTTCGCCTATACTCATAATCATAACTTTCCTTTGTCTAACTTTACATACTAATTATACAATAAAATCTTTTCAAATGAAAGTGAGCATTTCTAAAATTCAATTAAAGTGTCACTTTAAAATCCTTATCACTCTCTTAATTAAACAACTTAAATGATGCTTCTGTCATAACATAAATTTTTGAAGGTGACTTTAATGTATTTTTGGCAGAGATAAACATACCATCGTCAAGACCAAAGAAATTTGGTTTGCCGGTAAACAAGACAATTACTATTTCGCTTTTTGAAAGAACAGGCTTTAAAATTGCGGTTTTTATCCTGCTCGGACTCATAATATGTCCAAAGGGAAGCAATTCCTCTCTATATATGGTTCCGTCTTCCATTAAGTGGATTATCATATTCTTTTTTACAGGCTTCTTAATTGTATATACCTTATATTTTTGACAGTTATGCTCAAATTCAATGGTTTTATAAATTTCAGTATCCTCGGTAATTTTTCCAAATTTTTAATAATAATTGTAAAGAGACAAGGATTTCTCTTTCTTGCACTCTGCTATATCGCCAATATCGCAATTAAGACAGGCGCAAATTTTAGAAAGAGTTTCCGTTGTAACCACTTCATTTTTTGATAGCTTTGCAATAACCCTTGAGCTTAGTCCTGTTTCGTCAATAAGCTCTGTTTTAGTCATATTTTTGTCAATTAGCATCTTCCACAGCTTAGAATAGTCCATATACATATTAACACCTTCCTTTCTACTTTAACTATATCATAAACTAATACAATTGTCAATATTTATTTACTTTAGTAAATATTTTCTTTCAGGTAAAGGATGAAAAAACCGAGTGCTTTTAACACTCGGTTTTGTGATTAGTAATTAATATTTTTCATATAGTCTATAGCCATTTGTGCGCATTCAAGTGGTGTTTTGCCCATTGATGGGTTATCCTGCTCTGCAATAATCCAGCCTGCACCCGCATCCTTTGCAGCATCTACAATATCCTGAATTTTCTGAACGCCGTAGCCAAGAGGGCGGAACTCAAATGTGTTGCTCTGCTCCTCGTTGCTTTCAATACCAATCAGCTTATACATATTCTTGCTTCTTGTGCCAACAAAGTCCTTTAGGTGAACAACAGGTGCCCTGCCTGTATACTTTCTTACATAATCGCTTGGATTTTCACCACCCACATTTACCCAACAGGTATCAATTTCGGTTTGAAGAAGGTCTGCGCTTACCTCATTGTAAAGAGCATCCAAAACATATTCGCCCTTTTCGTTTTTATCAAACTCAAAATCGTGGTTATGATACAAAAGAACGATGCCGTTTTCCTTACAAACCTGTCCTATCTTTTTTATACCCTCAACAACCTCAGGGTACTTTTCCTTGCCGTAACGTAAATCCTCGGGAAGATAAGGAATTACTATGTACTTACAGCCTATATACTTGTAATCCTTTACCAAGCCTTCAATATCGGGCATCAAATCCTGATAAGCAACGTGTGCAGAAATCGGAGTAAGACCGGCCTCCTCAAACATTTCCTTTACCTCTTGAGCAGTGTGGCCGTACCAGCCTGCCATTTCGCCACCCTCATAGCCCATTGCCTTAACCTTCTTTAATGTGCCAAGAAAGTCCTTTTCCATGTCATCTCTTACTGAATAAAGTTGAAAACCAAGCTTCATAATTATACCTCACTATAAATTTTAATAAATTCTTTAACAATATTTGTGGACTGCATAGCAGCCTTTGGCGCAAAGGTCATATAATCCATCTCTGCACCGTCGCCGTCTGAAATGGTGCGCAAAACACCGAATGGTACCTTATTTACATAGCAAACGTGACCGATTGCGGCGCCCTCCATCTCACAGGCGATAGCATTAAACTCACTGTTTATTGCTTCCTTTTCCTTAGCATCAGCCATAAACTTATCTCCTGATGCAATTATACCCTCCTTAACATTACAGTTAGCGCTTAAGGCGGCTGTTTTTAAGGCGTTTGATACAGCCTTACAGGTATCAATGTATATAACATTAATGCCTGAAATCAAGCCCCTTGGGTCACCGATTGCGCTTGTGTCCATATCGTGCTGGACAACGCTTGTGGCAACCGCAGCATCAAGCACATTAAAGCCCTTTTCAAGGGATCCTGCCACACCTGTGTTTATAATCACTGACGGTGCAAATTCAAGTATCATTGTCTGTGCGCAAATAGCGGCAAAAACCTTACCGATTCCACACTTGGCAACAACCACATCCTTGTTAAACAGCTTACCCTTAACAAACCTTACTGAGCTTATTATTTTTTCTTCCGTGGCTGTCATTGAGGCAATGATTGCATCAACCTCAATGTCCATAGCGCCGATTATGCCAATCAGATTATTCTTCATACTTAAATGTCACCTCTTTTGAATTAAGAGCATTAAGATATCTTTGGCTCTCTAACTTAGCTGCGTCAAGATTGAGGTTTCTAAAGTTTCCGCACTCTTCTCTTGTGTTACCAAAGATTTCGCCATTGTGATTAATAATCTTATTTAAAACATCTTTAACAAGGGTAAGCACAGTATCATTTTCCAAATCCCTTGTCAAAAGGTAAAAGCCTGTTTGACAGCCCATAGGACCAAAATAAATTATGTTATCACTATACTTAGAATTTCTTACATATGTTGCAAACATATGCTCTAAGGAATGGATTGTCAAATTGTCAATATAGTCACCCATATTAGGCTTTCTCATACGCATATCATAGGTGGTTACGTCCCCGTCAATACGGGAAACATAAATACCCTCGCTGATTTTATCGTGATTTACAGAAAAGCTTGCGATTTTCCTCATATATACCTCACTTTAACATTATCTGTCCGCCTGTTACAGGGATAGCCTGACCTGTTTCATACCGCTGCTCAATTGCATAAGAAACCGCAAGGGCAACATCGCGCGCCTCACACCCCCTGCCAAGTGGCACCTTCTTTTCATATGCCCTGCGAACATCTTCAACGGTTTTTGCCCCCGGCACCTTGCCTGTTTTCAAGAACTGAACGAACAGTCCGTTTTCAGGGTCAGCCCATAAATCTCCATCAAGGAAATTACCGGGGCAAATTGCATTAACCTTTATTCCGTATGGAGCAAGCTCAAGGGCAAAGGACTGCGTTAGTCCCACTCCGCCAAACTTACTTCCCGAGTATGCAAAGTTCTTTACACTGCCCATCAAGCCGGACTTTGAGTTAATTTCTATAATATCACTCATATATTGTGGGTTAACATTCCTTTGAAGCTTCATTATAGGTACTGCCTTTTGTACGCATATAAAATACGCAATATAGTTAACATTTAATATTTTTTCAAAATCGTACTTACTTGTTTCCTCTATGGATCCTGCCTTTATAATTCCTGCATTGTTTACAAAAACATCAAGCCCGCCATACTGACATACCGTCATATTTATCATATCTTGAACGGATTTTTCATCCGTTACATCGGTATACACAAACATAGCGGCGCATCTACCGTTTGCAGCCACAATTTCCTTAGCGGTTTTTTCACCGTTTATTATATCCTTATCAGCAATAACAACAGTAGCGCCTTCATTTGCAAGATGGCTTGCAATCTCCTTGCCAAAGCCCTTTGCGCCACCTGTTACAACTGAAATTTTGCCTTCAAATTTCTTTTGAATTCCCAAGCTTAAAGCAACCTTACTGCGGTAGCTTTCTACCTCCCAATTGGCAATAAAGTCAACCATTTCCGGTGCCATTTGGCGGACACCGCCAAAGCTCCTTGAATAAATAAGTATTTTAATTGCATCAAGCCAAACATCAGTAGCGGTTGCAGCATCCTTCGGACTTTTGCCTATTGCAAACATACCAACATTTTTTACAAAAACTATTTTGGGCAAAAACTTGTTTTTCTCTTTAAACTCGCCAAGCTGTGCCTTTAGTCCTTCAACGGAATAGTCCTCGATAAACACAGGTACACTTTTGCAGTACACGATATGGTCCGGTGTCATAGAGCGCTCAAGGGGAGAAAATGCTTCACGTGAAACACAAAGCTCCTCCACCTCTTTGTTAAGCGTAAAGCGCACGCTTGCCTTTCCGCTTGCATCATATAAAAGCCTCAGAACAGGAGAAATTTTATTTACAAGCTCATAATTCGGCTCTGATACTGTAAAGTCGGGATGCTTATCTATGGCTTTATCAAGCTTTTCCATAACAGAGCTTACAAGCAATTCCATTTCTTCCTCACTGCTGGCGGCAAAGAAAATACCGTGATTTTGTAAAAACAGCAGGTTGGCATTTTTTCCTGTTCTGCCTTCGTACTCATAAATTCTTTCTCTGCACTTTTTGGCAAGAACATATCCCGGTTCTGTTTCCTCAATCCAAATAGCGTCTGCGAACATTCTCTCCATAGCGCCCTTACCCTCAGCAGAGCATGTAAGCCCATTTACTATAGCAGGGTGAACGTGCAAAACATACGGCTGAGCAAACAAATTATGTAAAAGAGTTTCAACAGATGGGCGCTTATTTTCCTCGCCCATACACCTTGAAGCCATCATATCAAGCAGGACCTCTGCCTCCCTTTTTTCCTGCTCTGAGGAGTAGGTCTTATCCCAAATTTTTGCAAGGCTTTCCCTTGACATTTTTACAAAGGCTTCTTTCGTTATTGTGGCAAGAGACGTACCCGAGCCTTTTACATACAGGTAGCTTTCGTCCTTAAAGGAGGTATTTCCGCCCCCTGCCAAGACAAAGCTTGAGTCAGCGCCGTATTTATGTGAAATTCTTTCGATAGCTTCAATTCCCATTACCGCGCCTCCCTTGCTAAATCCTTATAATAATTGATCCTATCATTGATTTTAGGAAATTTAGACTTCATGCTTTCTGAAAACATGGAATTTTCAATATCATCAATTACCGCTAATTCATGCCCTATTAAAGCAAATGTCATATCCTTCAAATGATCAAACATTTCGTCATCGAAAACGCTTGAAAACTTTTGCCTCGGCGAGTTGATGTCCTCACCGTTTATTTCAAAAAACTCATGCTCATAGCATAAATTCATTACCTTTGAAAGCTGATACCTTGTATTTCTTGACGGCATATAAGTAATAGCATCAAAATCAAGCTTTTTAAGCTCCTTCATCAATATTTCAAGATATGAATCCTCAAATCGCTGAGGCTTTTTATCCCCCTCGCTTGTGTCGATTACATCTCCTAAATACGCATAAGCGCTAATACAACCGTATTTTTTTGTAATATCAATAAAATCCTTTATATGCAGACATTCCTCGTATGCGTCAATGTAAAATCTCTCCACAAGGTTCTTCTTAATTACACACAAAATATCATAATCATAATATGACGGATTTTCTTCAAGTATCCTCTTCTCCTCCTGTTTGGAAATCGGCAAATTCAATTTTTCAACAAGAAAGGAAATTATGCTTTTGCTATTTTCAAATTTGCTCTTAAGCTTGTTAACCAAGGCTAAGCAAATATGTCTTTCCGTAACTGTTCCGCCCTCATTATAATTGGAAAGCGGCAGAACATCAACCTCATAGTCAATAGCAAGTTCAAATGCATCCAAAATATCGTTTAATCTTTCGCACATTTTTATATTGCGCTCATTTCTCTTTTCCCTAAGAGGCTTAAAAATCTCGTCAATTTTCTCAATGGCATTCAGGGGAATGGCGTGCATAACAACATAAGCAATAGACCTTTGGTCAGCATTATTTATCATCCTGCCATAAAGCCTTGTTCCGTCGGTTTTAACCCTGCACTCCAAGCCGCAGGTTGCAGGAATGCCTATGATTTCACTTGCTTCTATGAATTCACGGCAACCGCCAACACCGTCGTGGTCGATTATACCACAGGTGCCTAAGCCCTCCTTCCACGCCAAAAATACAGCCGCGGTGGGAGAATACGGAGAAAAGGAATAGGTTGTGTGGATATGGTTGTTCGCAATACCCTCACATTCAGCGCGGGTTATTTCACCCTTGTCAATCAACCTTTTAATTTCCCGCAAGGCTGAAAGGCGCTCTTCCTTCGTCTTGCCGTTGAGCAAGGACATATATTTGTCAAAATTCATTATTATTCTCCAAGTAAAAACCTTTTTGTTTGCTCATACTTAATTTTGAGCTGCTTAAGCTCTGCTTCATCTACCCTTTTTTTCTTAATCGCCCTTAACATAATATTTTTAGGGGTATCCTCAGGGTCGATTAGCTCAAGCGCGTCAACCTTATATCCACAGCTCTCAAGCCTCAAAAGCCTTAACGCATCAGTCAACGCATCGCACATCTTTTGTCTTAGCATAGAGTGCCTTGCAACAAAATCAAGCGTTTCGCAATTTAAGGTATGGTTAAGCTCGTGGTGACAACAGGGAGTTGACAAAATAACATCTGCGCCGTTTTCACTCGCTTTATTTAAAACTATATCGGTTGCAATGTCGCAGGCGTGCAAAGATATAACAAGATGAGGCTTTAGCTTCATTTCATATGCCATTATATCACCGCAAACAAATTCCATTTGCTCAAAGCCAAGCCTAACGGCAAGATTTGAGCAATATTCAATAACATCAGCCTTTAAATCAACGCAAATCATATTTACATCCATTTTAAGGACATTTTTAAAATAGTGATATACCGCAAAGCTTAAATAACTCTTGCCACAGCAAAGATCGTAAACGTTAATGCTTTTTGACGGTAGCTTGTCCCTAACAGACTCAATATGCTCAACAAACTTATTAATTTGCCTGAACTTTGCCTGCATTTTGTCACGGATGCGACCGCTTTCATCACTGACACCAAGCTTTTTTAAGAAATCCTCGTTGCCGGACAAAATGTAATTCTTTTTAGTATTGTTTGACTTGCTTTGAACAGCGGTTACCTTTCCGCTTGCAAGCTGCCCTCTTACCTTAGCTTCTCCAAGCAAGGTTTCCTTTCCGCCCTTGGAGCGCATATACTGTATATCCCCTGCCGTAGAGACAACATTAATTTGCGAATAGGAGGAAAAAATTGCATCAAGCTCTTTATCATATTCCCCTTTAATATTCCTGTGAAACGCCTTGTTGTCCCTTGAAAAGGTTTCAAGCTGAAGAACATAGTTTTGGGAAATTGTCATAGGAGTTAACACACTCTTTATTTCATCGCTTGCATCCGGCTTTGAAAGAACAACCTTTTTTAAAGCCTTTTGCTCATAAAGCTCAAGTACAACGGTACAAAGGCGGTCTCGAGCCTCACTTTTCACATTCTTCATCGTTTGCTTCCTTAGCTTTTTTCTTTTTTCCTAATGAAATCTTAGGCTCTGTATGGTTGAAAATACGAACAATGTTCTTCCTATGTAAGAATACTACCAAGGCGGCGGCAACAAAAGCATATATAATGCGAATTCCCAAGCCGTCAATGCGTGAAAGTAAGAATGGGTAAATCAGCATTGACATAATTGAAGCAAAGGAAACCATCTTAAAGCCAAAGAGTATGATTGCAAAAATCGGAAGCATAATTAAAAATACTATCCAGTTTGTAAAGAGTGCCATAGCGGCGATACAAACAACACCCTTACCGCCCTTAAACTTAAAGTAGATGGGATATGCGTGGCCCAAAATGCAGAAAATGCCCGCAACATAAGCACCAACTGCACCCATTAATATTCTGCTAACTATCAAGGCAATGGAGGCCTTGAGAAAGTCACCAAGAAAGGTTAACACACCTGCCTTTTTGCCATATGTCCTTGTCATATTGGTAGCACCTGCATTTCCGCTACCTGACTCACGAATGTCCTTGCCGTAAATTTTAGACAAAAGAATTCCGCAGTTTATGCTTCCCAATAAATAGGAAAATAAACCGCATATTACGTGGAAAAGAACAACATACCCTATTCCGCTGTTAAGAAGGTCCTTAAAACAGCCATATTGCCAAATCTCTCCAAAACTCATATCTTAGTTTCATCCTCCTCAGAGCGTTGTCTGATTATAAGCTTAATTGGAGTACCCTTAAATCCGAAGGTATCCCTTAAGCAATTTTCAATATACCTTTGATACGAAAAGTGAAAAAGCGCAGCACTGTTGCAAAATAGAACAAAGGTTGGCGGAGCAACGCTTGTTTGTGTCATATAGTAAACCTTTAAGCGCCTTCCCTTATCTGAAGGAGGCTGTACCCTTGTTATAGCCTCATTCAAAACATCGTTGAGCATACCTGTTGACACTCTCATCTTAGATTGGTTAAATACATAGTTAATCTGCTCAAAAATCTTAACTACGCGCTGACCTGTTAAAGCAGACACATATATAATAGGCGCATAGGTCATATAAGAAAGCGCCTCATAAACCTTTTTTGTGTACTTAACGGTGTCCTTATCCTCGGTTTGGGGCAAATCCCACTTGTTAACAACGATTATTACCGCCTTGCCTGCCTCGTGTGCAATGCCTGCAATCTTTTCATCCTGGTCGGTAACACCCTCGGTTGCATCGACAACAAGCAGACATACATCTGCCCTTTCCACAGCCATATGCGCCCTTAAAACGCTATACTTTTCGATTTTGTCGTCGACCTTACTTTGGCGCCTAATTCCCGCTGTATCAATAAAGTTGTATTTGCCAAATTCGTTTTCAAATCTTGTGTCAATAGCATCCCTTGTGGTACCTGCCATTGAAGAAACAATAAGCCTGTCCGTACCAAGGATTTTATTAATAATGGATGACTTGCCCGCATTCGGCTTGCCGATTACGCAAACATTAATAACGTCGTCATCCTCTTCCTCCACTTCCTTTTCCGGAATTGAAGCCAAAACCTCATCCAAAAGATCACCTGTTCCTGTACCGTGTACAGAGGAAACAGGGATTGGGTCCTTATCAAATCCAAGCTCATAGAACTCGTAAAACGCAGGGTCAACCTGACCAACCCTGTCAGACTTGTTGACGCAAAGAACAACGGGCTTGCCGCTTTTCTTCAGCATAATTGCAATATCTCTGTCATCAGCAACCAATCCTGCATTAATATCGCACATAAAAATGATGGCATCGGCAGTATCAATGGCAATTTGCGCCTGCTCTCTCATTTTTTGCAAAATCATACTATCGGTTTTAGGCTCAATTCCGCCTGTATCGATTAATATAAACTTTCTGCCGTTCCACTCGCTTTCCCCGTAAATTCTGTCTCTTGTAACACCCGGGGTGTCCTCAACAATGGAACGCCTTTCTCCGATTATCTTATTAAACAATGTGCTTTTACCCACATTAGGTCTGCCAACTATGGCAACAATAGGTTTTGACATCCTTACCCTCCTATTCCGAGCAATGCCTCAACAAAGCTTGCCCCGTCTTGCTCTACAGGCGTTAGCTTAACGCCCAAGTTATTCTCCACATCCTCAACCGAGCTATTGCAAAGGAAAAGATCCCCCTCGCTTCTTAGCATATTTCTTGAAATAAGCAGCTCGTTTCCTAATGGCTTGCCCTTAAGCTGTTTTATTAAATCAACGCCCGTTATCAAGCCTGCAACTGTAATTGTGTGACCAAAAAAGTCATTTTCGACCTTGTACACATTACAGCTAAGTCCTTTACATACACCCTTTACCTTACTTACCGCGTTCTTTATAAAATCAAATGCGCTTTCGCCCGTTGCAATGCTGATATTACGGCTAATTTGCTTTTCCTCATCTGACAGGTTTTTTAAAAACATCTCCATCTCTGTTTCAAAGGAGCGCAGCATACCCACACCGTTTTCAAGCTGACTGTACTCCTCATAATATTCATCTGACGGTAGCTCCTTTTCTGCCATTAAGTAAAACTCATCAGAACAGAAAAACAGATTTTTTCCAAAGCTTTCGCAATATTCAGCATTAATACCTTCCACTGTGTTAATTACCTGTATAGAGCTATCCTTATCAAAAGCTTTTAATGGATATAAGCCTTCCCTGTACGCGGTTAGCCCGGATGGTACAACGGCAACACTGCTAAGGCTCGGATAAAGCCTAGCAAGGTCGTGCAAGCTTTTTTCAAGCTCCCTTCCGTCATTAACACCCCTGCACAAAACGATTTGAGCGCAAAGCTCAATACCGTTATCGGCAAGGCGCTGTAAATAAGAAAGTGTATCTCCTGCACGCTTATTGTGCATCATCATACATCTTAGCTCAGGATTAGTTGTATGAACCGAAACATTGACGGGTGAAATGTGCATTTCGATTATCCTATCAATGTCCTTATCACTCATATTGGTAAGGGTAATATAGTTTCCGTGCAGAAAGGATAGCCTTGAGTCATCATCCTTAAAATAAAGTGACTCTCTAAGACCCTTGGGAAGCTGGTCAATAAAGCAGAAGATGCACTTGTTTTCGCACCTTAGCTTTTTATCCATTAGCGGTGTTTCAAAATCCAAGCCAAGGTCCTCATACATATCCTTTTCTATTGAATAAACAACGCTTTCGCTATTGCTTGAAACACAAACCTCTATATTTTCCTCTGCCAAATAGAATCTATAATCCAACACATCGTTAATCTCGTGACCGTTTATGCTAACAAGCATTTCGCCCGCCAAAATTCCGCATTCCTCGGCAATTGAGCCAACGACGACCTTTTCAATCCTTACCATTTTCTTCTCCTGTGCATAGTATGCTATTTTATATTATATACTATATTATAATAAAAATCAACCTTCACCCAGCAAATATTTTTTTATTTTTTCAAGAGAAGACTTTTCTATTCGTGATACATATGAGCGAGAAATGCCAAGCATTTGCGCCACCTCTCTTTGCGTATATGCCTGTGTATCCCCCAAGCCGTACCGCATAACCAAAATTTGCTTTTCCCTGTCCTCCAAGCTATCGCGTATGAAGCCCAACGCCTTGCTGATTTGTATTTTTTTGTCAATATCGTCCGCTATTGAGTCCTCAACGCAAATAATA
This sequence comes from Clostridia bacterium, assembly GCA_017452475.1. GTDB lineage: Bacteria > Bacillota > Clostridia > Oscillospirales > CAG-272 > RGIG2000. The sequence goes on from JAFTMJ010000002.1 coordinate 82,646, forward strand.
TCAAGGTAAGTCAAGGGGTTTCCGTCCTTGTCGATATCAATAGTATCATTAAGAGACACCTCGCAGCCAAGCTTCTTTTGGCTTCTGAAAAGCATTAAAATTTCGTTTTGTATACATTTTGCCGCATAGGTTGCAAACTTAGTACCGCTTGAGCTGTTATATGTATCAACCGCTTTTATAAGCCCCACGGTGCCGACTGAAATTAAATCCTCCGTGCTTTTGTTTGCAGTATAATACTTCCTTACAACGTGTGCTACAAGCCTTAAGTTATGCTCTATCAGCCTATCCCTTGCCTGCTTGTCGCCTTTTTTAACAAGAGAAAGGCATTTTTCCTCTTCCTCCTTGCTAAGAGCAGGCGGAAATTTTTGTACTGGTTCAACACCCAAAATCATAAACGCTACATGTAAAATCATTGAAAAAATTCCCATATTCATCACCTCGGTAAAATTTTATTAATGTTTGATTGGTATATTGCTTGTCAAGGTAAAATTTGCACAATTGAATTTGAATATTAATTTCAAAAATGCTTACAATATAACTGAACGCAAAGTTCAAAAAATATGGAGGAAAATTCAATGTTAATTGATAGAATTGCCCTTGCTGTCTTGATTATCGGCGGTATCAACTGGGGTAGCGTTGGCTTATTCAAGTTTGATATTGTTGCTTGGATTTTTGGCGGTGTGGAAAGCATTGGCGCAAGAGTTATATATGTTTTGGTAGCTTTATGTGCCCTTTGGTGCATTTCCTTGCTTTTCAGAGAGCGCACACCATCAGAGGAAAGACAAAACTAAATAAAAGCGGCTGACACAATACTAATTAAGCATTAGCAATGTGTCAGCTGCTTTATTTTAATATCGGTTTGTTTTTGTATGCTTGGCTTGGTATACGGGGAGACTTTAAAAGTGTGTTATAAATCTCATCGACCTTATAAACCGTTTCCGCTATTTTTTTAGTTGAAGCGGATGCGTGCTTAAGGTTGCTATGCTTCGTAACTATGCAAACACCTTGTTTTTCTTTGTTTGAGGCAAGAAGCTCCCTTCCTTTTTTGTCCATACCCAACAAAAAAGTAACCCTTGGCTTAAAATCAACCTTTGTAATGCCAAAGAGATTATATAAAAGCACTCTTTTTATCCTTGCATTGGTGTATGATTTTGAGGAAAGGGAGTCAATAAAACCGCTTGATACGGTATTTTGGGAGGCTTCCCTTACTATTGCCGCAATTTCCAAGCTCGAGTCAAAGGTGCTTGGCAATGATTTTATGTTCAAAAGTGAATATGATTGCAAAAATTGATTTGAAACATTTGTATTAAGAAAATCGCCCTTATCTATTGCATCACTGTATATCGCTCTTGCTTCATCCGGCACTGACAAAAGCTCATTATCCTCATAAAAATGCTTTCTAATTGCAGTGGCTGACATTAAAGGACCAAGCTCCTTACTGTTATAGCTTGCTCCTTGGCGAACAACTGTACCATATTTCAGCTTGCTTCCACCCTTCATAATAGCCCTTATATACTCAACCGCCAGCATATCGTTTGAACTTCTTGGCACATTATAACCGAGGCTTTTTAATGCATTTGATTTTGCCTGAATAAAGCCGATTTCCTTGCTTTTAAGCTCTTCTTTAATTCTGTCCTCAAGCTCCTTGGTTTCAACCGCTTTTGCAATTTCTTCTATTTCCTTTAGCTGTAACTCCTCAGTACCAAAAAACAGCTGTTCACAACCAAGTCTTGTTGCCAGATGTACCCCTGCAGAGGCGAAAATTTCTGCAGTTGAGCCGCAATAAGGATAAGGAAGCTCAAAAACCGCATTAGCCCCGCACTCAAGCGCCACCTTTGCCCTTGTATATTTGTCGAAAAGAGCAAATTCTCCGCGCTGAACAATATTACCTGACATTATAGCTACAATTGTAGCATTGGGAATTTTACGTCTAATTTGGTCAATTTGATATCTGTGTCCGTTATGAAACGGGTTATATTCGCAAATTATTCCTACTACGTCCTGCATGCACGCTCTCCTTTCGAAAAATATTTAGAGATTTTTGGAAAAAGCCCTTGAAATTACAAGGCTTTACATATATAATATACTTGATAATTTATGTTTTGTCAAGAAACAAATTTTTGGAGGTTTTAAAATGAAAGTACTTGTTGTTAACGCAGGAAGCTCATCCCTTAAGTATCAGCTTCTCAACACCGAAACTAAGGAAGTGCTCGGCAAGGGTATTTGCGAAAGAATCGGTATGGAAGGCAGCTTGATTGAACACAAAACAGGTGATGGCGGAAAGAAAATCAAGAAAGAAATTCCAATGAAGGATCACTCTGTTGCTACTGAAATTGTTGTTAGTATGCTTACAGATAAAGAATATGGCTGTATCTCCGATATGTCCGAAATTGAAGCTGTTGGACACAGAGTTGTTCACGGAAGCACATACTTCTTTGATAGCTGCCTTGTAACCCCTGAGGTTTTAGATGCAATCAAGAAATGCATTGAGTTTGCTCCACTCCACAACCCAGCAAACCTTATGGGTATTGAAGGTTGCACAAAGGTTATGCCTAATGTACCGCAGGTTGCTGTGTTTGATACCGCATTCCACCAAACAATGGCTCCCGAGGCTTACACCTATGCTCTTCCAATGAAGCTTGTTGAGGAGGGTGTAAGAAGATACGGTATGCACGGTACATCCCACAAGTTTGTTTCCATTGAAATGAACAAAATTCTTGGCACGACAAACACAAAGCTTGTTACATGTCATATCGGTAACGGCTCCTCCATTTCCGCTGTTATGAACGGCAAGTGTGTTGACACAACAATGGGCTTTACACCACTTGACGGTGTTGAAATGGGTACACGTTGCGGATCTATTGACCCTGCTATTGTTCCTTATCTTATGAAGAAGTTGGATATGAACGGCGATGAAATCACAGACTTTATGAACAAGAAGTGCGGTTTCCTCGGTGTTTCCGAATACTCCTCTGATAGCCGTGATATTGAGGCAGCTATCCGCGGTGAGTTCAACGAAAAGCTTAGCACCTGCCCAACAACCGAGGAGGGTAAGGCAAGAGTTTCCAAGAATTCCAAGCTTGCTGCTGAAATCCTCGCTTACCAGGTTAAGAAGTACATCGGTGCATTTGCCGCTTCTATGAACGGCCTTGATGCGATTGTTTTCACTGCCGGTATGGGCGAAAACAACCCTGAGCTTCGTGAAAGAGTTTGTACAGATATGGAATATCTTGGTATCAAAATTGACAAGGAGCTCAATGCAAAAACACTTCGTCAGCCTAACACTGTTGAGCTTTCAACACCAGATTCTAAGGTTAAGGTATATGTTCTTCCAACTAACGAAGAGCTTATGATTGCTATTGACACTGAAAATATTGTTAAATCCAAATAATTCAAGTTTAATGCCTTTGCTTTTGCGTTTGGCAATCTTATCTCATAACAAGTAAATATCCACCCGTGAATTTCACGGGTGGATATTTATTGCCTTCAAAAGATTAAGCCTGTAAAACACATTCTATAGGTGTAAATACAACCCAACCGCACTGATTAAGTTAATCTTTAATAAATTTAGAAATCAAAGGATAAATGTCCTTTTCACATTCGCAATAAATTGTATTCCAATCTATATCCTGTGTGGAGTGGTGGCGGCGCTCTATATGTCCGCCAAGAAGCAAAACGCAAAGCATAGATTTTGCGGAAAGCTCCCAGTGGTCTCCATTTTCGTCCTTACCGCTTAATCTTACATCCGATTCAACACCGTGGACAATTTTTGAAAATTCCTCAACGTCCTTTATAGTGTCCAATTCAATAGCATATCTCATAATAATACCTCTCTTTCATTTTTTCAGTAGCATTATAGCACATTATTTCCATCTGTGTTAAAATATTTATAGAATTTTTAAAAAAATTTGTTTTATATAGGTGTACACACAATTCAAAAAGTTGATTTACACGAAAATATTTCGTAATAAACTGAAAGCCGCCGAAATCGGCGATTTTTCTTTTATATTTCAATTAAAATAGCACGGCAGGGGGCGCCGTCACAGCCGCCTAATGATATAGGTGCGGCGCATAACAAATATACTCCCTTGGGCACATCTGCCAAGCGGACACCCTCTAAGAGAATAATCTCCTTGGAAAGCAGTGCTTTATGTGCAAGCACAGGCGCATTTTCGGGGCCAATTGTTTGTGATTCATTACCAATTAAATCAATATCTGCCTCTGCAAAAGCCTGTGCCGCTTCATTTGACACAGTGGCATTTCCTTTAATTAAAATTTTTTTGGCAGACTCTGCATTTTGCTCCTTGGCTTTTTTTAAAATTTCTTTTGCATCATAAGCAGTCACTATACCTGTATGCTCTGCCACGTAAGCATATCCAACCAATTTTGTTAATTTTATTTGCTCAACGGTTTTTCCGTTGTTTATGAAATGAAACGGCGCATCAATATGCGTGCCATTGTGCGCGCACATTGAAAAAGCGGTTAAATTACATATGTCACCCTTATTTATTTGACATACAGCTTCTTTTTTGGGTGATGGGTCACCGGGAAAAACAGCGCAACTAAATATTTCTTGGGAAATATCGTATATTTTCATACCTTCTCCTTATTGCTCGGTTTTTGTTTTAATTTTACCATAAAGCTTCACACAATTCAATAAGCAAGATCTTTTCTGCTAACAAATATTCTTTGACACAAATATTTTCACATGATACAATTATCTATTGATCGGTGAGCACAAAAGCAACAGCGAGTGAACCGACCACTCACTATCCCTTTAACAATTGTTTTAATTTTAGAACCGTATTAAATTTTTCGAAAAATTTTATTTAAACGCCAACCTTTTTAATTTTATCAACACTTTATAATCAAACGGTACCGGAGAAAAATATGGATAAACACAAAGCTGATCAAATTATTACACAGTATCTAAAGAAAATATATGGCTTCGCTGTTAAAAAGGCTTTCTCATATGATGAAGCGGAGGAGCTTTGCTCTGAAATTACCTTTGAAGTCTATTCATCTCTTATCAAATCAGATGAAATATATAACCTTGACGGGTATATTTGGCGAATCAGCGAGCATACCTACGCAAAATATGTTTCATCTAAAAAAAGGCATGAAGGTATTTCCATCGACGGTTTGGTGCTGCCGCATTATGATACCTATTCCTTTGACAATGATGATGAAGAAAGGGCACGCCTGTCAAGAGAGGTAGCATATCTTTCAAAGACAAGACGCCAAATTGTTTTTAAGTTTTATTATGAAAATAAGACAGTTGAAGGAATCGCATCAGAAACAAAAATTCCTGTTGGTACTGTGAAATGGCATTTGAATCAAGCAAGAAATAATTTAAAGGATGGTATTTCAATGGAAAGAAAAATCGGAAGCTTGGGCTTATCTCCAATTGAGGCACAGGGCTTCGGTCACAGCGGAAAACCGGGAAATAACGGCGGACCGGAATTCTATCTTGGTGACAAATTAAACCTTAATATTGCTTACAGTGTATATTTCTCACCAAAAGGCTTAGAGGAAATTGCCGAAGAATTGGGACTAACGCCTGTATTTATCGAGGACAAGGTCAGGTTTTTAGAGGACAATGGCTTTCTTGTTAAAACAAAAGGACAAAAATACACCACATACGTTGATTTTGAACCTCAAAAATACTCCTTGGAGCTTTAAGAAAACAAATACAAGACAATGCTTGAAATTGCAAAAATCATGGCAAATGAATATACTCCTCTTGTAAGAGAGGCTATCAAGGATACAAAAAATGTATACATACCAAGCGGAAATTTTGAGCTGCTTGAAGCGGCAGCAATATTCTACGGTATAAGTAACAAATGCGCCATCCCTCTTGGCAAGGACATATCAAAGTATAAAATAAAAACAAGGGACGGCGGTGATTTTATTGCATCTGTACACCTTCCAAGCTTACAGGACGACATCGGCTATGTACCAACTATTGAAATGAAAAACAATTGGGCTTGCGGAAGCATGACACGGAGCTCTAATAAATATCCGTCCGTTTTTTCTTGGTCTATTGATTCTCGGCTTTCATCTCGTCAGGGGGCTTGGATGAACAATGACTACAAGGACTATGAATATGTTTATGAATTCATCAACGGAATGATAAGCGACAATGTCGCTAACAGTGAAAAATTTAACCGCTTAAGAGAAAGACAGTTTATTACGGATTCTAACATAACAAACATCATGATAGTTATGGGAGATCATATGGATTTTTTTGAAAAAATTCCGAATCTCACCAATGAGATTAAGGCTAAATTCGCTTCAAAGGTGCTGGAGTTTGCACTGATGGAGGCGAAATATTACCCACCGCAAATGCAGGATTTGATTTTGAACTGGACTGTCGAAGGCTTTATCGGCAGTCAAGTTGCACTTATGGTAATGGATATTCTATATGAAAACGGCACCTTTCAGCCGCTTACAGAGCAGGAAAGGGTTACCTCCAACCTTCTTATGTTCTGCGACACATTACCACAATAACAAAAGAGGCAAGCGGAAAGCCCCGCTTGCCTTTTCATATTAAATTAGCTTGTATACGTCCTTCAAAGCAGGATAAAGCTTCTTGAAGGTGTTATACTTTTCGTTATACTTAGCTACAAGCTCAGGGTCGGGCTCGGTTACATCCTTTGTTTTGATAAGCTTTTCGGTTGCCTCCAAAACAGAGTTATATTCACCATAGCCAACCATCGCAAGGATAGCGCCACCGTATGACGGACCCTCCTCGATTTGAGGGCGAAGGACAGGAATGCCAAGCACATTGGCAACAATTTTGCGCCAAATTCTGCTTTTTCCGCCACCGCCGCAGATTTTTGTTGCATCAATTTTCACACCGCTTGCCTTAGCGATTTCAACACAGTCACGCAGGGCAAATGCAACACCCTCTAAAACTGACAGAACCATATGCTCCCTTGTTGTGTCGGGGCGCATACCGATAAAGGCTCCCCTTGCATCAACATCATTATGAGGGCTTCTCTCACCCATTAGGTATGGCAAGAAGAAGGTAGTATTTTCTCCTAAGAGCCTGTCAAGATCCTTTTCCTCATTTGCAAAATCACTTGTTCCAAGAATATCGGTAACAAACCATTTATTGCAGGATGCGGCAGACAAGATGCAGCCCATTAAATGATATTTGCCGTTAGAATGGCAAAAGCTGTGAAGGGCATTTGCGTTATCAACAGAAAAGCTGTCCTGTGACACAAAAACAGTACCGCTTGTGCCCAGGGAAATATTGCAGGAGCCGTTGCCGACAGTTCCTGTACCGACTGCCGCAGCAGCATTATCGCCTGCTCCTATTGAAACGGAAACATCCTCACTTAAACCAAGATCCTTAGCAACATCAGGCAAAAGAGTGCCTATTTTTTCGTATGACTCGTATAGCTTAGGCAATTGCGATGGTTTAACGCCGCAAATTTCGCACATTTCGCGGCTCCAGCATCGGTTTTTAACATCAAGCAAAAGCATACCCGATGCATCGGAAAAATCGGTTGCAAAGACTCCGCTAAGCTTATAAGCCAAATAGTCCTTTGGCAGCATTATCTTGCAAATTTTTGCAAAATTGTCGGTTTCATTTTCCTTTACCCATAGGATTTTGGGGGCTGTAAAGCCTGCAAAAGCGATGTTTGCGGTATATAAGGACAATTTGTCCTTGCCAATTACTTCGTTCAAATAATCGGTCTGCTTTTGAGTTCTGCCGTCATTCCAAAGTATAGCGGGGCGAATAACATTATCGTTCTTATCAAGTATAACAAGACCGTGCATTTGTCCGCCAAAGGAAATGCCCTTAACAGTTGATTTATCAACTTCGGCTATAAGCTCCTTCAAGCCGTCAATCGAAGCGTTGTACCAATCATAGGGGCTTTGCTCACTCCATCCGCTTTTTGGGTAGCAAATAGGGTATTCTCTTGTTACGGATTTAAGTATCTCGCCGTCACTTGCAACCAAAAGCATTTTGACGGAGGATGTACCTAAATCAACTCCTATAAACTTGTTCATATCAGTTAAAAAGCACACTGTTTACAATAGACTCAAGCATCTCCTGCTTGCCGCTGCCCGGAAGCTTTGCTGAGCCTTTGCTCTCTGCATATGCAGAAAGCTCCTGTAGGCTTGTTTCTCCACTTAAGATTTTCTTACCGATTTCGGTGTTATAATAGCTTGAATATCTTTCCTTAACAAACTCATCAATTCTTCCGTCCTCAATGAGCTCAGCCGCCTTGATAAGACCGAGTGCAAAGGTATCCATACCTAAAATGTAGCCGATAAACATATCCTCATCTGTATAGGAAGGTCGTCTGTTCTTTGCGTCGAAGTTAAAGCCTCCTGTAAGTCCGCCTGCCTTCAAAACTTCATACATACACATTGTAGCTGTATATACATCGAATGGGAACTCATCTGTATCCCAGCCGAGGAGATAGTCACCCTGGTTAGCATCAATGGAGCCGAGCATACCGTTAATAGCGCTCACTCTTAAATCGTGCTCGAAGGTGTGACCTGCCAAGGTTGCGTGGTTAGCCTCAATATTCATCTTGAAATCCTTATCAAGACCGTGCGCCTTTAAGAAGCCTATTGCTGTTGCGGCATCAAAATCATACTGATGCTTCATTGGCTCCTTTGGCTTTGGCTCAATGTAGAAGTCTCCTGTAAAGCCGATGGAGCGTCCGTATTCAACTGCCATTTTCATTAGCCTTGCAATGTTGTCCTGCTCGAACTTCATATCTGTGTTAAGGAGAGTTTCATAGCCTTCTCTGCCGCCCCAGAACACATAACCTCTACCGCCAAGCTTCACTGTTAAGTCAAGCGCCTTCTTTACCTGTGCGGCAGCAAATGCAAACACCTCTGCGCTGTTTGAGGAGCCTGCACCGTTACAAAAGCGAGGATTTGAGAACATATTTGCAGTTCCCCACAAGCACTTAATGCCTGTCTCATTCATTTTTTCAAGAATATAGTCGGAAATTTCATCAAGGCGACGGTTTGTTTCCTTAATATCGTCAGCCTCGGGAACGATATCAACATCGTGGAAGCAGAAGTACTTAATTCCAAGCTTCTGCATAAACTCAAAGCCTGCATCTACCTTTGCCTTGGCATGCTCCATTGTTGCGTATGCTTGACCGAAGGACTTATTAGCAACGCCCCTACCAAACATATCCGTGCCCTCAGCACAAAGGTTGTGCCACCAAGCCATAGCAAAAGGAAGATGCTCACTCATCTTTTTGCCCATTACTACTCTGTCTGCATCGTAGTACTTGAACGCAAGTGGGTTCTTGCTTTTTGGTCCCTCATACTTAATTGTTGGGATTGAATTAAAAATTGCCATAATCTGTAATCTCCTTTATTAAATAACGCCCTTTTGGAGCATAATATTTGCATAAATTGCCTTTTCACTTGTCGCAATAATTGCATAAGCCTTCTTCGCTTCCTCATAGAAATCGAAGCGGTCTATTGTGCCGACAACACTGTCACCGCGACTGTCATATTTTCTGATAATTTCCTTGTAGGTGTCCCAAATTGGCGTCTTTGCATTGTCGCCCTTCATAACCTCCATAAGAACCGCAGGCTTTTCTACATATGTATCAAGTGGGAAAAGCTGCAAAATAGCATCCAAAAGCTCGGGTACGCCGTGACCGTCGCATCTTATTACTATTGCGTTTTTACCCATTGATTCCGCAGGAAAGTTACCGTCAGCAATCACAATTCTATCGCTGTGACCCATTTCGCACAAAACCTTTAACAGCTCCGGTGAAATTATACTTGGAATTCCTTTTAACATTTCCTTTTACTCCTTTTGATTTATAATTATCCTTTGCAAACGTCACGGGAATGACGTTTAATGCACCGTTTTTGTATAGCTGAAATGCGCAGGCATACAAGGTTGCGCCCGAGGTCATAATATCATCAATCAGCACAACATTTTTATGCTCACCCAAAGAGCCATCTATATACACATAGCTTTTTGCGGCGTTTTCAGCCCTTTGCTTTTTATTTAAACTTTTTTGCTCCTCATTACCACGGTTTTCAAAGACTTTTATAACCTGTAAGCCAAGCTTTTTGGCAAAGGATTTCGCCAGCTTCTCCGACTGGTCAAAGCCGTATTTTAAAACGCTATCACGCCTTCGCGTTACATAAGTAACTACAAATTTCTTGTAATTAATATTCCTTGCTCTGCAAATTGCGCGAAAGGATGACACCATTTTATCCGTGCAAAAATCAATTATCTCTCTGTTGTATTTATGCTTTAGCCTTGAAAACAGGGAGCTTAATTGAATGCTAACATCCGTATCGTAAAACACACTCCAGGAAGCAACAGAGTGGCTGATTTTGTTAATCTTTGACGGAAGGCAAATGCACATACTTTGCTTTCTGCCGCAATTTCGGCATTTGATTTCCATCAGCTCTTGGTAATATTCAACGCAATCAGGACAAAAGGGAGGGCTACCATCGTAAGGCAGTGCCTCTTGGCAAATAAGACAGTGCCTTTCTAAAAACATCCTTTTGAGAATTTCAGCAATTTTCATTACTTTACCTCTTCAAAAAGCTTTCCAAATTTGTGTTACGGTTAACCCTTTGATTGTTCTCCACCATTTTGTAAAAGACATCCTTATCTCCTACAAGGATTGCAAGCTTTTCTGCCCTCGTGATTGCTGTATAGATCAAATTTCGAGTTAAAAGCATAGGTGGACAACCTCTTGAAATAGGAATTATAACTATCGGATATTCACTGCCTTGGCTTTTATGAACCGTTATGGCATATGAAAGGTCGATTTCATCAAGGTCAGAAAAGGTATATTCCACCTGTCTGCCTGCAAAATCAATAGAGATTTCCTGCTCAGTTTTGTTAATTTCAATTATTTTCCCAATATCTCCGTTGAACACACCTAAGCCGCGGCTAACACCAAGCTCCGTTTCTGTATGCCACTCAACATTGTAGTTATTCTTTGTCTGCATAATGCGGTCATCCACCCTAAAGGTGCGGGAAATGCCTGCTGTATGCTCAAGCTTATACGGTGACTGTGGGTTTAACTCAGCCTGCAAGGTAAAGTTTAAGCTTTGTGTGCCGCAACCGCCCTTTTTGGTTGGGGTTATAACCTGTATCCCGTCGGTTATGCCGTATTTTTTAGGTAAACGGGATTTGCAAAGCTCTGCTATATAAGCGGGAATTTGCTCATCATCCCTTTGAACAAAGAAAAAATCGTCAAATTTTTCGTTCAAATCCGGAGCAATTCCGTTATTGATTTTATGAGCGTTAACAACTATACCGCTGTTTTTTGACTGCCTGAAAATTTCATTTAGGCACACTGTTGTAAAGCACTCCGAGGAGATAATATCATTTAATACATTACCCTCACCAACTGAAGGAAGCTGATTTACATCGCCTATCAAAACAAGCCTTGCACCTGCCTTTATTGCCATAACAAGGGAGTTGGCAAGCGGCACATCAATCATTGATGCCTCATCAACAATAATAACCTCTTCATCTAAGGGATTTGATTGATCCCTTAAAAATCTTGGCTCGGTTGTATATTCATTTCCCGTGGAAACCTCAAGAAGCCTATGTATTGTTTTTGCCTCATTTTGCGTTGCCTCACTCATACGCTTTGCCGCCCTGCCTGTTGGGGCGCAAAGCGCGCAGGAAACGCCTAACCTACCGAAAATTTGCAAAAGCGCCCTGACCACGGTTGTTTTACCTGTACCCGGTCCGCCGGTTAATACGGTAACGCCGTTTGTAACTGCCTCGAAAATTGCTTTTTTTTGCAAGGAGGCATACTTAATTCCCGTTATGCCCTCAAGCTCAGCAACCATATATTCAACATTTGCATCCCCAAAGCTGACCGCGCCTCTGTTTAATTGAAGCAGTTTTTTTGCAATATTCATTTCTGCAAAATAAAGGGAATTTAGGACAACTGAGGGCACATTTTTGATAAGCATTTGGCTAACGCCCTTAATGCCATCACTATTATCTAAATAAGCAGTTATTTTACTCGGTTCAATGCCCAAAAGCTTGCTTACCGCATCAACAAGAACATCTTTTTTTACATAGGTGTGACCGTCTCGGGAGGCGAACACACGCAAGGCATACTTTATTCCACTGTCTATCCTATATTCGTTATCAGAGGTAATGCCAAGACCAAAGGCAATTTCATCGACCCTTTTAAAGCTAATGCCATAGTTATCCGAGCATAAAATGTACGGGTTTTCTTTAATAATTCCAAGGGCGTTTCTGCCCCAATGCTTGCTTATCTTAGCGGCAACATTAGGTGTTATTGCGCCGCCTGACATTGTCATAAGCTCACGCACATCTGCCTTTTCCCTAAAGTCATTGCTTATTTCATATGCTTTTTTTCTGGATATGCCGTTTATTTGAACGAGCCAATCGGGATGGTTAGCTATTACATCAAAGCTTTCCTCACCGTACTGAGAAACAATTTTTTGCGCAATCTTGGCACCTATGCCCTTGATTGCACCTGAGGAAAGATAACGTAAAATACTGTTTTTTTGCTTTGGCAAGGACTTTTTGTAGCTTTCAACCTTAAACTGCCTGCCATAGTCCTTGTTTGTAACCCAAGAACCCACAGCCTCAATTGCCTCACCAACAGAAATATATGGCATAGTACCAACCACGGTAATAGACTTGTTATCATCGGTACATACATCGCAAACACTGTACCAGCTATCATTGCTTTGATAAATCAGCTTTTCAACCGTACCGCAAATCTTGTCACCCTCTGCCATGGCTTTCCTCCTACTCAACAGTTATTTTTATTTTATCATATATTTTTAATTAATGCAATAAAAATAGCATAAAAAAGGTAGCCTTTTTTAAGGCTACCGTTATTTTATAAAAGTGCTTTTTTAATATCGCTTGCAATATCGGTCTTTTCCCACGGAATATCAAGGTCCTCTCTGCCCACATGACCGTATGCAGCAAGCTGACGGTAAATGGGACGGCGAAGGTTAAATCTGTTTATAATTGCACTTGGGCGAAGGTCAATATTCTTGTAAACATACTCGGAAATCTTGTCCTCATCAACCTTAGCTGTCCCAAAGGTATCAACAAGCACGGAAACAGGCTTTGCAACTCCGATTGCATAAGCAATTTGAACCTCACACTTGTCAGCAACGCCTGATGCAACAATGTTCTTTGCAACATATCTTGCGGCATATGATGCACTCCTGTCAACCTTTGTTGGATCCTTGCCTGAGAAGGCGCCACCACCGTGACGGGAATAACCACCGTATGTATCAACAATAATCTTTCTACCTGTCAAGCCTGTATCACCGTTAGGACCGCCGATTACAAAGCGTCCTGTTGGGTTAACAAAAATCTTTGTGTTATCATCAATCATCTCATTAGGTACAATTGGCAAAATTACATTGTCAATTATATCCTTTCTGATTGTGTCAAGTGAAATATCTGCGCTGTGCTGAGAGGAAACAACAATTGCCTCTACTCTTACAGGCTTATCATCAACATATTCAATGGTAATCTGTGTTTTTCCGTCCGGACGAAGGTATGGCAAAACCCCATCCTTTCTAACCTTTGTTAGTCTCATAGCAAGCTTATGCGCCAAAGAGATCGGAAGTGGCATAAGCTCCTTCGTTTCGTTACAAGCATAGCCGAACATTAAGCCCTGGTCGCCTGCGCCGTGGTCATTCTCACTCTCACCACTTTTTGCCTCTGCTGAATTATCAACACCTAACGCAATATCTGCACTCTGCTCGTGAATCGCTGTCATAACAACGCAGGTATCAGCATCAAAGCCGTACTTTGCCCTGTCATAGCCAATCTCCTTGATTGTTTGACGGGCAATTCTTGTAATATCAACGTTTGCCTTTGTGGTGATTTCACCCATAATTGTTACAAGACCTGTTGTACAGAAGGTTTCGCAAGCAACACGGGAGAATGGATCCTGCTCAAGCATTGCGTCAAGTATGGCATCGGAAATTTGGTCACAGATTTTATCGGGATGTCCCTCGGTTACTGATTCGGATGTAAAAAACTTTCTCATAATATGCTCCTTTTTAATTTTGATATATCAAAAGCCCGCAGAGGGCAAGCTCCGCGGGCTGATACTACTTTTATTAGTCTCATCTCTCGGAATTGGCACCTTGTCTTACCGATAGGTTGCCGTAACTTCTCAGGGCCTGTCCCTCCGTTACTCTTGATAAGAAATATTGCTACGATAGTATAGCATATAGTTTTTTATATTGCAATAGATTTTTGAAATTTTTTAATTTTTTTCTTCAGCCAATTTTTTCTCTTCTCTTTTCTTGTCAAAAATGTAAAGAGCAAAGGTTAAGCCAAAGCCGACAATAAGCATAGGAATGCCCACGCACAAGTCAATTATCATATCGGTTGTTTGCCACGTCTTGTATATGTCTACACATTCATTGCCCAAAAATACCGCAAGCATTGAGCCCACAGACAAGCCGCAAATTGTGAAGAAAAAGGGGCGCCTTTTCTTTTCGAGAAGCTTGTTGATTATTTTTGAGAACAGTAGAATTCCGATAACAAAGCCGATTACCAAGCAAACATAAACCATAATAAGCCCAAAATCGCTAAACAGCTCACTTCCCACGCCATTTAAAATAGCTGAGTAATAGCCAAACATCATAAGAAGCACAGTTGCGCTAAGACCCGGGATGATTTGTGTTAGTGACACCAAAACACCTAAGAACACAAACAGGAAGTAGTGGCCAACGCTTAAGCCAACCAAGCTATTGTCCGCGCCAACCGCCATCGATATCAAGGTGATGGCAAGGGGAACAAGCATACCGCCGACAAAAAGAAGCTTGCCGTTCATATTGGACTTTTCACCCCTAATTTCCTTAAAAAGAATTGGGAATGTGCCAACCATTAAGCCGACAAAGAAGCAAATTGTTATAAAAGGTATTGTGTCAAGCAAAAGCCTTACCAAAACAAAACCAATGCCAAAGCCTGCTATGATGCCTATTCCTATTGGAATTAAGAACAAAAAGCAAAGCTTAAACTTTTTGAAAATGTTGGAAAAGGCATACATCATTTTGTCATAAACCTTCATAATAATGGCAATTGCAGAACCGCTTATTCCGGGAACTATAACTGACAAGCCGATGGAAAAGCCAACAAAAATGCTTATTAGGATTTCCTTAAAGCCCTTATACTTCAAATCAACTAACTCATTCATCACTTCAAATATCTCATAGAAAGCTCGTACATTGCCTTAACAAATTCCTTAAGCTCTCCCATTTTACTTTCTTTCAAATATATTCTTGTATAGTCCTTCAGCCACTGCTCTACATCAGCATCGTTCATTCCAAGCTTTTGTCCTGTTTTCATGGACATAAGCATACCCATCATACACTCTGTACCTTGAGCTACACAAAGGAAAGCCTCTCTTGCATCGTCGTTTTCCCACTTGGAGGCCATAAGGTACGGGATAACCTCCTCAACCTCATTAAACGAAGCATCCAGCTCCTCCGGGCTAACCGATCTCCAAGCTCTCATACAATCGACACCCAATTTTCTGTTAGAGTAATCGCATACAAGCTCATACCAATAACAGGTACGGTATGAGTTTGAAATTGTTTTAACTATCTTGGAGGCTCCCTCATAGCCATAGTACAAAAGGTCCATAGATGGATCAAAGTCCTCATATTCACATGTGGCATTCCAGGACCTTGCTGCGCCGTAGATAATACTGTACATACATGCTTGGATGGGAGAAATATGACCGTAGTCGCCCCAACAGGTGTTCAAAACACCCTTAGCCCCTGCTTCATAGCCGTATTTTGTCATCTTATATATATTGGGAACAGACGCGTTAAGAATTTCTATCAAGCTTGTCCAGTTGTTACAGCCCGGACAAACATACTGCTCCTTGCCTGCGTCACGAAGCTTGTTAATTGTATCGGGCTGAACATCGGCACTGTATCCCCAGCTTAGGAAGGTTACCTCGCCAAGATCGTCAATAAGCTCGGAGTGAGCATTAATGATATCTCCCCACATCATTGGCTTTTTGCCCTTTGAACGAACATAGTCAAGAATTTTCTTTACAAAGCCAACATAAAGCTCGCCAACGTCCTTGCCCTTGTTTCTACCCTTACCTAAATCAAAGGTTTCATCACAGCAAATATTGAACTTATCGCTTGAGAAAAGTGGAATATACTGGTCAATTAAGCTCTTGATAACCTCAAGGCTTTCGGGATTTGATGGGTCGATTGTATGGTGGGACATTCTCTGCTCCCAGAAAATAGTCTTTTCCTCGTGGTTTTCAAGCTCGCAAAGGTGCTTATACTTTTCTGTTGACAATAGCTCATACAAGTGTCCAAAGCAGGATAAGGAAGGAACAAGCTCAACAAAGTTCTCACGGCAGTAAGCATCAAGCTCCCTTGTTTCCTCTGCGGTCATACATCCTGTCCTTTGATAAATGCCGTCATACTCCTTAAACGGAAAAACGTGCTCTACATAAAGCTGGAGCATATTAATCTTGTGGTATGCCAAGGTGTCAACAAGCTTTTTTAAGCTTTCGAGTGTAGGAATTCTTCCTCTTGTAATATCGTAATAAAAGCCTCTTACCTCAAAGTCGGGAGAGTCGTTAATTTCCTTTAAATCGCAGTATCCGTTTTTAACGATTTGCCTAATTGTCTGTATGGCATAAAAGGCGCCCTTAACACTGTCTGCATTTACGGTGATTTCATCATCTATCAATATTTTATAAGCGTCACTGTTGTTGCCTGCAATGTTTACATTTACTATTGTTTCGCCCTTTGGGGTCTTTTCTGCAGCATTTATAAGCCTTTGGTCGCAATTATCGGGAAAAACGAATTTACAGCCTGCTATTTTCCTGTTCTCTCCCAATACAGCTTCCTTAACCTGTGGAATCAGTTTCATAGTACACCTCACTCAATTATTATCTCTCGTCCCGCGGCAATCAATCCGCTTGACGTTGTGTATTGTTTTAAATTACCTGTTATTTCTCCCTCGTAAAAGCGATGGATATGTCCTGCCAAAACAGCAACTATTTTGCCAGCGTTTTCCTCGACCAAGCGGTTGAACTCAAAGGCGTTCCCGCAGTCCCCGTCAACACCCTGCAAAAAATATGTAGAAAGAATTGAGGCAAGCTCCTTGCCTGACTTTCCAATATTAAGCGGCGCGTGTAAAACAAGAAGGATATGCTTTTTTTCACTTAGGCTTTGCTTTAGGAAATCAAGCTGCTTATCGGTAATTATTTTCATACCGTTATCGATGGTTACAACCGTAAGCTCCCCTAAATCAAATGAATCGCACTCGGGATTTTTAACAATTTCCTTTACTCTGTCATATTGATTTTTTCTTTCTCCGCTTTCGTTTATCCAATCGTGATTACCCGGACAATAGATTATGGGAATGGGAATTTTAGCAACCAAATCTTTGTAATACCTAATATTTGAATCCGTTATTCTGTCAAAGATATCACCGCTTAGAACAATTGCATTTGAGCCAAGCTCTATTGCACGGTCAATAAGACGCTCAAATATTAAATTAGGTTCAATATCATATCTTTCATCACAAAGCTCGTTTGCTTCTTTGGCAAAATCACGCTTTAGCTTGTCCCACTGTTTATGAAAGCGCTTATGGTCGTTTATGTCAATTTCGCTGCTTTCGTTATCAAGGCAAGCCATATGCATATCACTGATTTGAAAAAGCTTAACGGGCTTGTTTAAGCCGACGCTTATATTTGTTCGGATTATTTGTAAAAAGCTATCCATAATTTACCTCATAAATATTTCATATTTATCTTATCATAAACCACCGACAATGTCAATAAATATCGAAGGGTGTCGCTAAAAAAATTATTTGTGATGACGCAATTCGACAGCTTTTTCGTTAAGCAAATATTATAATTTTTCAAAAGGAAGGTGAAAGCATATGAATACGGAGAGCTTGGTTGTTTCTTGTGAAAACGGTATTTTAAAAGCGCGAGTGCTTGGGGACATTGACCACCACTGTGCAAAGCCTATTCGAGAAAAAATCGATGACTATATTTTTAAGTACAAGCCCGATCTTGTTTTGCTTGATTTGAGTCTTGTTGAGTTTATGGACTCGTCAGGGCTTGGGCTAATCTTGGGCAGGTTCAATACCGCTAATGAAATAGGCGCTGATTTTAAAATTTATTCCCCGTCAAGAGGTGTTAGAAAAATACTGGAGCTTGCGGGAATTGAACGACTAATCAAAATAGAAGGAGAATTAAGAGGATGAAAAACAAGGAAAATCAAATGAAGCTATACCTGCCTTCTCTTTCTATCAATGAAAGCGTGGCAAGAAGCGCAGTTGCGGTTTTTGTGGCGCAGCTAAACCCAACCATTGAGGAAATTTCAGACATAAAATGCGCCGTATCCGAGGCGGTAACGAACTCAATTGTACACGGATACAAATTCTGTCAGGGCGAGATATACATAGGAGTCAAATATTACAGTGACAGGACGGTGGTAATTGAGATTAAGGACAAGGGATGCGGAATTGAGGATGTAAAGTTGGCTATGACTCCCTTATTTACAACCGATACTACAGGAGAGCGAAGCGGAATGGGCTTCGCTGTAATGCAAACCTTTATGGATAATTTAGAGGTGTACTCTAAAAAGGATAAGGGTGTCCGCATCGTAATGGAAAAAAAGCTCAAGTAAAATGAATTTCAATAAAAACCAAGAACTTCTTGAAAGGGCTTGCATAGGAGATGACAAAGCAACCGAGGAGCTGATGATAAGCAATTTAGGGCTTGTCCGCTCAATTGCGCTTAAGTTCCGTGACCGTGGAGTTGAGTATGAGGATTTGGTGCAGATTGGCTCAATTGGAATGCTTAAAGCTATTCGCAGCTTTGATTTAAGCAAGGGTACAGCCTTTTCCACATATGCAGTACCGCTAATCATAGGAGAAATTCGGCGATTTTTACGGGATGACGGACTTATTAAGGTGAGCCGTGTATACAAGCAGCAGGGCGCTTTGCTAATGAGGGAGCGAGAAAAATTTATTATGGAAAACGGATGTGAGCCGCACCTTGAGGAGCTTGCCAAAATATGCGGTTTAACCCCTCAAGAGGCTACAATTGCCATGGATGCAACCGCTTGTGTTAATTCTCTTTCCGCTTCAATAAACGGCGACGACGAAGGCTTTACTCTTGAAAGCACCCTTTGCGATGATAAAAATGAAATAGATGTAAGGATTGAGCATATTGCCCTTTCACAGGCTATATCGTCTCTGCCTCCCTTATGGAGAAAGATTGTCACCCTGCGATATTTAAAAGAATACTCCCAACAAACCACCGCGAAAATTTTAGGCTTAACACAGGTCAAAATTTCAAGAGAAGAAAAGAAGATTTTCGAGGCGCTAAGAAAGGTATTATCTTAATACTTCTCTAAAATTTTTCATATAAGTACATTATTTTGTTTGACATTCGGATTAAATGGTTATATAATTAAGTTATCAAGGATTTGGAGGTGCTTTTATGAATCCGTGGCATGATTTTAGCGACGACAGAATTAATTCAGACAAGTTTATTTCAGTTATAGAAATTCCTAAGGGTAGCAAAAACAAGTATGAGCTTGACAAGGAAAGCGGTATGCTTCGCCTTGACAGAATTTTGTATACATCTACCCACTATCCTGCCAACTATGGCTTTATTCCTCGCACTCTTTCTGAGGATAATGACCCACTTGATGTTTTGGTGCTTTGCCAAGAAAAGCTGGAGCCACTTTCTTTTGTTGAGTGTTACCCAATCGGTATGATCACTATGATTGATGAAAACGAAGAGGATGAAAAAATTATTGCTATTCCTCTAAACGACCCGTTCCTTAACACATATAAGGATATTTCCGAGCTTCCACAGCATCAATTCCAAGAAATCAAGCATTTCTTTGAAATTTATAAGTACTTGGAAAACAAAACAACCAGGGTTGATAACATTTGCGGACGCAAGGAAGCAGTTGAGGCTATTGAAAAATGTAAGCTTGCTTACAATAAAATATTTAATAACGGTTAATTTTGTCTTGACTTAATTCGTTTTATGTGATAAAATAACTCTCGGTATTATTTTTACCGAGAGTTTTCATATGCAGTCGTGGCGGAATTGGCATACGCGTTGGTCTCAGAAGCCAATGGAGCAATCCTTGTGAGTTCAAGTCTCATCGACTGCACCAAAAATCGGCAAGCTTTTGCTTGTCGATTTTCTTTTTTCGCTTATTTTTTTCGACAATTTTTGCAGGCTTGTTTTGATATAATGCTTGTAGCAAAGTTAATTTGGAGGAATATATGACTGAAATTATCGAAAGAAAGATTAAAAGTGAGGATAATGAAATAATTTCCTATGGAATAAGATATAAGGACAATATAGCACATGATTTAAGTACTGATTTTGAAGCTGTTAAAGGGTTATACGATTTGCTTGTAAAATATGAGCCTTCCTCAATACATTTTAATGATATAATTGAGGATTTTATTGCCGTAATTTAGGCATGAATTGAATATGTAGCTTATTATAATGAAATAATACCTTTAGATATTTTTTGGAGGTATTATTATGGCAAGGGTTTTAATAATAGGCGGAGGTGTTTCGGGCTTGTCTGCGGGGATTTATGCCCAGCTTTACGGTCACCAAGCGATTGTGTGCGAAAGAAGCGAAAGCGTGGGCGGAAACCTTATTGGATGGCAACGAAATGAGTACCACATTGACAATTGTATCCATTGGCTAACGGGCACCAACCCCCACTCTGACACATATAAAATGTGGGAGGAGCTTGGCGCGCTTGGAGATGTTGAAATTATGCAAGGCGACAGCCTTTACACCTGTGAATACGGCGGCAAGCGCCTTTCACTTAAAAAGGACCTTGATGAGCTAAAGCAGGATATGCTCTTAATTTCACCGCAGGACAAAAACGAAATATTAAGCTTTATAAAAGCCATTGAAGCGTTGCAATATATCTGCAATATTGGAGGAAAGGATCACAGCGAAGGCTTTGGCGCTTGGGGATATATTAGCTCTTTTCCGCTGCTTTTAAAGTACCACAGAATGTCAACAAAGGAGCTTGCAAGATGCTTTAAAAGCGAAATGATTAGACAATTTATTCTTTGCTTTTTAGGCGATGATTTCGCCTCCTCTGCTCTACTATTTGTATTTGCACATTTTACTGCGTTAAACGGAGGTATACCGAGAGGAAGCTCATATGAAATGGCGCAAAGAATGAAAAACAGGCTTGTTTCCTTAGGCGGAGAGATATTAACCAAAAAGGAAGCCATTAAAATAAACTGTGAAAACGGCATTGCGCACAGTGTTTTGTTTAAGGATGGAACTGTTGCTGAAGCTGACTACATTGTGCTAACGCCTGACCCTAAGATGATTTTTGAAAAAATTATTGATTTAAAAATGCCAAGACAGCTTAAGCAAGCGTATGACAACAGGCGCCTTTTCCGCTTTTCAAGCTATCACTGCGCTTTTTCTTGCAACTGCAACGACATTGATTTTACAGGAGATTTTATATTTGAAATACCAGAAAATGCACAAAGAAAGCTACACACAAAATATTTGATTTTGCGTGAGTTCAGCCACGAAAGCAGCTTTGCGCCAAAGGGAAAATGCGTTTTACAGTCCTTAACCTTTTGCAATGAGCGTATTGCAAAGGAATTTATAGAGCTAAGAAAAAATACTAATGCCTACAGAGCAAAAAAACAGGAGCTTGCTTCACTTATAAAGGAGCTGATTATTGCAAGGTTTCCCAAGCTTGAAAGCAGCTTAACACTAATTGATATGTGGACGCCTGCCACATATCACCGCTACGTTAACTCGGAAATCGGCTCATTTATGAGCTTTGCGATGGTTCCGAAGCAAAGCCTTTCCAGAATGAGCAACAAAATAAAGGGACTAAAAAATGTATTTTTAGCAACCCAGTGGCAACAAGCCCCTGGTGGGTTGCCCATTGCGGCACAGGGTGGTAAGCTTGCAATTGAAGCCATTGTTAAGGCGGAGGCAAGACAAGTAAAGCATAATTCAAAAAAACCTGTTCCAATTAAAGCATTTAACTAAAAAAAGGCAATTTGATGCGCGCATCAAATTGCCTAATTTTTATAACATTTTCTTTATTAGCTCTTCTACCAAGTCATAGTTTTCCTTATCGCGGATTAGATGCTTATACTTCTCGTAATAAGCCTTTAAAGCTTTTTTATTTATTTCCTTTGGCTTGCTTCCAACCTTGTTTAAAAAGTTTTGGCTAAAGATTTTATCAACACAATCACTTGGCAAGCAAATGCCCTTTAGCGGCTTGTCGCTCCAAGCATCACTTTCTTCACTTGTGGCAATATACCTGTAAATTCTGTCTGTTAGCCAAATCATCGCATCCCTGCCAGGAGGGTAACAGCCGTCTGTACCGTACAAAATCCTGTCCGCATACTTAGTAAAAAATTCTTTAAAATAGTCAAACCGCTTGTTAAAGCTCTTATACATTTCACCGCCCGGGGTGATATCAATGTTAAGTTTTTTGTATTTATCAAACAATTCCTCAAGAATTTCGGGTGTGTCAGACAGAAAAAAGAAATGGGCTAAGGTTAGGTTTAGACTTGGGTGCTTTTCAAGCATTTTATAGACTTGGCACTGCATTTCTTCCTTTGTGCAGGTTGTCCCGTCACCGTAGAACCAACCTTTTTTCACTTCTTCCTCGGAAACCTTGCTTCTGTCCCAAAAGCCGTCAGGGTCGCAAGCGTGCATTAAAATGTTGGTACCATCCTTTTCTGCCTGACTGAAAAACGGGTCATAAAACGGGTCACAAAGCGGAACCTTAACGTATCTATACACGCTTGGCTTACCCTCAAGCATCTTTATACCGTCAGCACCGATTTCCATAAGCTCGTTATATTGAGTTAAAGGGTCCATATCACCAACATTATTCACATCCACAGGGTATGACTGATATGTAATTCCTGCGTGAACGTAGGTGTTTGGGGCAGCAAGCTTATAAAGCAGGCACATAAAATTTTGCGTTACATCCCTATATGCACATGGCATTGCGGCTAAGCTGATTGAACGCATACCGAAAAAGTCCTTGTACCATTCGACACCATCAATGAAATTTTTCCCATTCTCATCAAACCAGTGCTGAAGGTGAATATGACCGTCAATAACATTGTGCGCTTTTATTTTTTCTATCGTTTCATTAGTGGTTAGGCTCATAAAATCCTCTATTTTTCAACTGAAAAATCAATTGTTAATGCGTTAGTTTTAGGAATAAGCTGTGTGAACTTTACACCTGCGGAGGTTAGCATACGCTTAGACGCTATTGTTCCGTCCGTCTCAGCGTACTTATCGGAAAGATAAATAACCTCCTTTATTCCGGACTGTATGATAGCCTTTGCACATTCATTACAGGGGAACAGGGCAACAAAAATTTTTGCGCCTGTCAAATTTTTGCCGCGTGCGTTAAGAATTGCATTAAGCTCGGCGTGAACGACAAAGGGGTACTTTGTGTCACAGAAGCTACCCTGCCTTTCCCAAGGGAACTCATCATCTGAGCAACCGCTTGGGAAGCCGTTATAGCCTGTTGAAAGGATGCGGTTTTCATTATCGACTATGCAAGCGCCAACCTGTGTATTCGGGTCCTTTGAACGCATTGAAGCAAGCAATGCAACGCCCATAAAATATTCATCCCAAGAAATATAGTTTTGTCTTTTCATATTATCTCCTCATTTTCACTTGTCAAGATAAAATTTTGAATATTTCCTCGTAAAGCTTGGTGAAAAAGTCCTCTGTTTTTGGATATGACTCAAAAGTAACCTCCATACCCGCAACACGGTCAATTAAGTTATTTACCGCCTCTTTGCCTATTTTCTGCTCTGCCAATTTTAGAAGTGATACATCCTCTAAAGCATTTTTGAACACCTTAAGTCTAATAGACGGAATTACCGCATTTTCAAATGGATATACACTAAAAGAGTCACCCGAGGGGAAAGAACCGCCTGCGTCAGTTACCTCGTATGGATTGATGTGCGCTTTAGAATACTGTAAATTGTAGAAATTATATCCCCAATGCAGGAAACCAACAATTGAACACTTGTACATTTGTACACCTATAATCCTGTTGCGGTATGAGGGCATTGCCATAAAGCGATTTGACACCTTTTCGTGCTGTGCGCAGCAATAATAACACCACAGGTTCTCCACATTGGCATCCAAAAAAGGCTTTATTGCATTTGTTGCTACTATCGGTGTTTTAATTATACCCTTTTCGTAAAACCCAAAATTGGAAAGTGCATCTATTTGATGGCAACCGTCAATCAAGCCCTCAATAATACGGTACGCTTCACCGTACTCGTTTATACAGCCTCCACCCGGCTCATCAGACACATGGAAATATAGCCTATCCTTCTTAATTCCCTTTGTTACAAATGTATCAATAATGGATGGAATAAGCTGATTTAAAAATCCCACATACTCCTCGGATGTGGCAACTGTGTCCCAGCCAAAGATTTTTTCTTCCTTACCCTCAACCGTTGCTATTACCTTCGGCGCATTTTTCGCACCCCACTGTGTAAACATATGGTTGATTTCAAACAATTTAATTCCGCATTTTAGACAAATGTCTATAAACCTATTAAGCTGACTAAAATCAAAATCATATTTTTCCCCGTTCTTTACTATTTTAACTAACTGAACGGTTGTACGCTCTCCTCCAACCTCGGTATCAAGCGGCGGAGTCAGAACAGGCACCAAAATCATATTCATACCGTGGCTTGCTGCCAAAGCTATGTACTTTTCAATCAATGCCCAATGCTCTTCTGAAAAAACATCTACATTATGAACATCCGCAATGCAATCGGTATGAAACCACTGAGTAAAAATCAGCTCCTGCTCAGGAAGCATTGCTTCCATTACATTTAGATTAAGCACTTCATCGGATACTCTTTTTCCTTTTTTGTTAAAAACCTTAACAGTTATATCATATACACCGCTTGCCAAAGCTGTGGGGATTTCAACACAGAGCCAAATTGATGTATATCCGCCTGTTAATTCAATAGAATTGCCTTCAAGTGGGAAAAGCGGGTCAGGACAATTCCCCTTTTTCTTAGTCAAATAATCACTGTCCCTACAGCTTTCATATGTGGGGGTTGTCATTGGAACAAAGCCAACATGACTAACTGAAATTAGGTTATTTATTTTCGAGTCAATTTCAAATGTATATGCACCCTTACCCTTAAGCGCTATTTGATAATAAAAGCTTTGACCTCTTGCAACGGTTGCGGTCTTAATTTTACTACCATAAATTTTTTTTGAAAAAACCTTTGCAAGTGAGGAAAGCTGTATAGTTTTAACCATAAAAATCTCCTTAATGTTTTTATATAGTTTAACATATTTTTGTTCTATTAACAAGTATTTTCTTGAATATTTGGCACAAATGTGATAATATAATTGTAGCTATATTTGATGAGGTGCTAATATGATTTACAAAGAGTTTAAAGGCAAAATGCTTTCCACCCTTGGTTTTGGCACAATGAGATTGCCAACTATCGACGGTGACATTTCAAAAATTGACCAAGAACAGGTAAATAAAATGTTTGATGTTGCCCTCGAAAACGGTGTTAATTATTTTGACACTGCCTGGGGATATCACAACGGTATGTCCGAAATTGCGGTAGGAAAGGCGCTTCGCAGGCACAAAAGACAGGACTTTTACCTTGCTAGCAAGTTTCCGGGCTATGATGTTAGCAATTTTGGAAAAACCAAGGAAATATTTGAAAAGCAGCTTGAAAAGTGCGGTGTCGATTATTTTGACTTTTATCTAATACACAATGTTTGTGAAAAGAATATTGAGCAATATTTAGACAGAAGCTACGGCACTGTTGATTACCTTTTGGAGGAAAAGGCTAAGGGGAGAATTAAACACCTTGGATTTTCAACACACGCCGACTATAATAATTTCCTTCGTTTTATGGATGCTTACGGCGAGCATATGGAGTTTTGCCAAATTCAGCTTAACTACATAGATTATGAATTCCAAGATGCTAAGCTTAAGGTAGAATATTTGAACAGCAAAAATATTCCGATTTGGGTAATGGAGCCACTGCGCGGCGGAAAGCTTGCAAACATTGGCGGTGAAATATTAAACGATATTAAAAATATCAGAAATGATGCTTCCCCATGCGAATTTGCTTTTAGATTTTTGCAAAGCTTTGACGGTGTTACAGTTACTCTTTCGGGAATGTCTAATATGGAGCAAGCCCTTGACAACATAAAAACTTTTGAAGTTTATAAGCCGTTAAACGAAATTGAATTTAACAGCGCTTTAAGCCTTGCAAGAAAAATGACAAGCAGTGTGCCCTGCACATCCTGTAGATATTGCACCGAATATTGCCCACAGGGATTAGATATACCAAAGCTAATTTCCTTGTATAACGAGCATGTTTTCACAGGAGGCGGCTTTATTGCGCCTATGTATGTTTCAACTTTAAGCGATGACAAAAAGCCATCCGCTTGCGTTGGATGCAGAAGCTGTGAGGCCGTGTGCCCACAGAACATTAAAATTTCTGAAATAATGTCGAATTTTACAGTTAGATTGGGAGCCAAATAATGATTAAGTCAGAGTATAAATTTTTTCTTTTCGGAATGGGTGACCGAGAAAAATACATATACAAAAACAAAGCGTTGATACGGTACAAGGATAACAAAATCATCTACGCTTGGAACTGCTGCTGCGAGGAAATAATCCCTGAGGAATACACTGTTATTCTTACGCAAAATGACGGGGGACGTGTCGTTTTAACAGAAAATGAAGAAGGATTTTATGTTAATGATATTTGCTTGTCCTCCTCAAAAATTTGCTTGCCCAAATTTGAGGAATACAGATACCCCTCACACCTTAAAATCCTTTTGCACGAGGTTCTTATAAATATCATCGACGGTAAGCCTGTACCAAACTATTTTGTCTATCAAAAGCCTTGGTACCGTGACAGCGCCATGATGGGAATGGTGCTGAAGGCAACTAACAACCTGCACCTAATTAAGGACTGGGTGCTTTCTATCGATGAGATGTATGATAAAAATAATGCGGGTCAGTGCGAGCCTGATAACTTAGGTCAGCTCCTTTACCTAATTTCCTTGGTATCAAGCAGGGAGCATCCAATGGTACAACGGGTTATTGATGAAGCAAAAAGAATAAGCGAAAACGGTCTTTTAACCGGTCTTACCGATTTTGGCGACCACAGAATATACTCGACCCTGTGGTTGAAATTCGGCTTACAGGCGCTTGGAATTGAGGATGATATAACAAGCATACCTGTGGAATTTGACAGCTATGCAAGAATGTTTTGGATGGATAGACGCGGAATTGAAACCGAAACGAAATATCAAAATAACTATAACCGGCTCTTTCCTTACCTTTGGTGGGCTGTTAAGCACTTTGAAAATGAGGCAATTGATGAGGAATTCCTTGAGCTTTCTTACCCAATGAGCTGGGAGAAGGAAGCAAGTCAAGCTAAGTATGAGCAAATTAGTCAATTGTCAAAAGTTTATGCCGACAACAAATTCAGCGCACCGCACACTTGGCACGCATCTGAAATGTTTTTATATCTAATCGAAATGGAAAAATAAATATACCCTGATGCTCAAATTACAAAACACTATATAAGGATGATTTTAACCGTTAAAATGATAAAGAGCTATGATGCAGACAAATTTGCTCGACCCTGTGTGTATAATTATGAATTTTTTCCATTCCAACCGGGCTTACAGCTATGACGGAAATGAAGTCCCGTATTGCTTCACAGAGATACAAAAATTAGCATCAAAACGGCTGCCATTAGCGTAGTGCCAGGACACTACGCAACGAAATAAATCCCTTTCGGGATTTGTGAAATGCACTTTGTGCGTGAAATTCGCCTTTGGCGAGTGAAATGCCTGCGGGCGTGAGGGGATTTATTTCATTTCACATCGAGTGTAGCGAGATATTTCAC